>JABUTU010000042.1 GCA_021443545.1 Marinilabiliaceae bacterium
TGAATTTTAATCATTTAGAGAGGGTGTTAAAGTTTGTAAAGGTTGATGATTAGACACTTTGCTATCTTCCAAACTGAACATCTTACTATGTAAAAAAGAGACAACAGCAATGAATGTCCACTGCTATTGCCTCTTCACATAATAAGATTCACCTACAAAAGAGGTGGTTAGTATTTGCTTTTATCGGTTAACTATTCTCACAGTCTCTGATTCTGGAGAGAATAGGAATGTATCGGTATATCCTCCCCAGTCGACAACAATCTTTTCAATCACTATTCCAGGATCCAAAGGTGCTATCTCAAGATTTACAGGATGATAGACAACAAACAAACCATTGGGATCTGCATTGGGCACTGCGATTCTCACTGTTGTATCTAGCACGCGACGAGCCACCGTTGGGTAGTATATTGAATAAATATTCTCAGGGTTTTCATTCAGGCGTTCGTTGATAACTACCTGCTTAGGCACGCCTCCTTGGAAGCCTACTTTCAAACGATGACCTGGAGCTCCGAGGAATGGGAGAGTCGAGTTGGTCACGATATGAACCGTCACACTATCCTTATTGGTAGGAATATGCATAGAATAACGCAGGCAAGCATTGTCAACAGGCAATGTATAAGGCATCAAGGCAACACCTCCGAGGGTACGTCCCATCCCATCGATAGTTGTCCACTTAGCACCCGACGTGGCATCCTCCGATTCTTGATAGTGGGGAGCTTCAATGCTGACATATCCTTGGCTTGATGAGAAGGAATAATTAGGAGATACATCACCGTTTACGCGGAATACTTTAGGACATTTGTCAGCCGGGAAATTATCATTCCACATGAAATAACCGATATGCTTCTGGGTCATCATTCCATCCCATTTTCCACCAGCGATATTCTTATTATAATCTGCGCACAACAATGAATCGCGTTTGAAACAACGTTCTACATTATCAGCCCACTTATTTGCTTCGGGCCATGATAATGAAGCATAATAGTGGTTCATAGCCTGCGAATAGTACATCTCATATACATTGCACATTGCCTGAAGGGGGAACAGAATGAGTTGTTTGTAAGCATCGCGGTACGATGGTTCGAGAGAGAGATACTGCCGCAATGCCTCCGCCTCAAGTTTCAGATACTCATCGACGACCTGTCGCCATTCGCCAGAATGCAGATCGTAGGTTCCCTTATCGAGCATCTCGGCAGTCGAGCGACCATTATACTTACAAAGAAGATTAAAGATACGTGCTGCCTCTGGGGCCTGTTCTTCACCGAATTGCTGAGCACAGAAATCGTTCAATTGACGTTCCAAAGTACTCAAACCTCCATTTTCTGGCAAATATTTAGGAGCATTCCATGCCATATCCATGAAGAGAGATATCGGATACTCCATAGGTTTCAAATCGCCTACATTAAGAATCCACAATTTGTCAATCCCATAAGCATAGGTAAGCTGAAGTTGCTCCCACATATTCTGAATTGGTGTAACGTTGAGCCACTTTGAGTTGCGGGGAGCCCCAACATAATCGACATGGTAATACATACCCCATCCTCCAGGATGTTTCAATTCCTCCTTTGAAGGCACTCGGCGCACATGCCCCCAGTTATCATCAGAAAGAAGAATAATAACATCATCAGGCACACGCAATCCAAGGTCGTAGTAACGCTGAACCTCCTTATACAAAGCCCACACCTGCTGTCGTTTTTCTGCGGGCTTTCCCGTCACGTCCTTTATAATCTTTCGTTGATTGGCCATAATACGCTCAAGGAGTGCTATAGTCTCTTTGTCGCGAGCGACATATTCGTCATCGTGCCCCTCTTTTCCTCCCATAGGAGCATCGCCGTCGCCTCGCATTCCAATGGTTATTATATCCTCATTATCCTTAGCTCTCTCGATACCTTTTCTGAAGAAGTCGTCGACAACCTTTTGGTTCGTCACATAGTCCCATGCTCCATACTCACCTCTATGTCGCGCCCATTCCTGGTGATTACGTGCCATAGGTTCATGATGCGAAGTACCCATGATGACGCCCATCTCCTGAGCGGTCTTACTATTTAGTTCGTCGTCAGCATAGAAACTCCAGCTCCACATGGCAGGCCATAGATAATTACCTCTCAGACGTAGGATTAGTTCAAATACACGTGCGTAGAAACGATGGTCACCATAGTTTGTTCCATATGTATTCTTCACCCAAGAGGTCAGACATGGAGCCTCATCATTAAGGAACAATCCTCTGTATCGCACAGCAGGCTCACCTGCTGTGTAGAGTCCCTTCTTTATGGCGAGATTCTCTTTTCGTTCAACTGGTACATCCATCCAGTCGTACCATGGAGAGACTCCAATCTGTTCTGACAATTCATAGACACCATATATTGAACCTCTCATATCACTACCCACAACCACTAATGCCTCATCGACACCTGAGAGAGGATTACCGACAACAGTCATTATATAGCTTTCAACCTTACCTTTCAAAAGAGATGTATCAATCTGTTTCGACTTACTCATCGCCTTGACGAATTTACTCTCTAACGTTCCAACGATGATTAATTTCTTTGCGCTTCCCAAATCATTTATAATCTGAGCATCATGACCTGTTACCCTGCCAAAATCATGTGACAGATTATTTGTTGCTATCAAGAGGCCTGTTGCATCTGATTCATCTACCAGAATACTACACGGAAGACCATCTGAGACCAATGTAAAAAAGTTGGTATCTGACAAAGAAGATTTGGAAGTTGCCACTACCCCTGGGTTGTCGATTGCAAAAACTGGCAATACAAACAACATTGCCAACACGAACGTTAATAAATGCCGACTTGTCATATTATTCAATTTGTATAAACGTTAAGGAAACTTGTATATTCCCTTGTCTAAAGTTAAACAATTGAGATTCTATTTGAACACTTTTTCGAATCATCGTTTATTATTCGCATCTTACAGGTTTTCACTCAGTTATGTAGCTAACAACTACTCGCCTTCGTCAAAATAAGTAATCTACAGAACGCAAACATCAAGTATGCAAAAAAGCAATTTATAGAAGTCTCACTTAATTATTAGTGTGTCAAAGATAATAATAAAATAATCAAGAACCTCTCAAATAGTCGTCCAAAACACATTATATGGTGTCAAAACGATAATAAAACAACTATAAAAAACTATATATCAAAACATTACAATACGAACACAATCCCCAAGGCGAATAATAATAATGTAACGTTCAGGCAAACATAAGATACAAGATATGAGAGTTTATATAAAATAAAACATCCAACTTTGTCATGCTGAAAATGCGATAGAATAGCAGTTGTTTTATCTATCGACAAAACGAAGATTTCCTCCTGTGATTGGGAATTTTCGGAAGTATTATTATTGTTGTTGTGTGATGCCCTACATTTTTGGGAATTAAGTGGTTGGGCACACTCTGAAGAGCTCCCCGACTAACTTCGCTATGTTATAGGTCGAGGAGTTCCTTTTTTATTCTCCTTTTCAGCAAGTATTAGCAGGACATTTTGATTGTAGCGAGTTTCTATATCTACTTTCTCCGCTGGATTTGAGAACCATCGAGAATTTCATTAACAACCCAATCAGCCACCTGTTTTGCCCATGGATTAAAGAGCCAGAATGTATGAGGTGTTTCAGTTGTTTTAATCTCCTTTGCCTCGTGCCCATAGAAACGCAATCGCTCTATCATCTGCGACTGCCCAGCACTGAAACGAGGCTGTGAACTATTGATAAAGAGAAAGTCAGCAGACTCTCTTCCGACTCGATACAGCGGAGATGCGCTATCCCACAACTCGGGGCATTCATGAGCTGGGCGACCAAACCACTGAGTAGCGCAAGAGAGTTTGCCAGGCTTATCGACGCCCTCTCTTGAATCCGGATGTATAAAACAAAGCACACCATCAACATCAACAACCTTATTGACACGACTTGAATAACCCATATACTCATCAGTTGCAAATTCATCATTTTCAACATTAGTAGCTCCAATCAGAGCTGCTATCTGTCCACCTGCAGACTCTCCCATTATTACTACACGAGTAGTGTCGATATTATAATCCTCCGACTTATAACGCAGGTAACGAATAGCGCATCGCACATCCTGAATAGCTGCAGGATAGAGAGCTTCTGGGGACTTACGATACTGGACAGCAACCGCCACGATTCCCGCTCCAGCCATATATCTTGCTATAGGATGCTCAAGCGACTTATCTCCGGCGTTCCATCCTCCGCCATGTACCATTATGAGCAATGGTGATTTTTCTTTTGTCTGCTTAGGTTTATAGATGTCTATATGCAACGGCAGGTCGTTAACAACCCTGTATACAACATTCATTAGAGAATCTACGCCACTCACTTCAGGATTAAAAACGGATATTTCGGGAAACTTCTTATGCTGTTTCTGGAACTCCGTCTGAGCCGTAAAAGGTTTTATCTCCTGTCCCATTATAAAATGAGAGAGAGAAAAGCATACTACTAATATAACCAAAAGTTTGACCATACTACCTAATAATCAAAAGAGAGCCAGCACTCTTCGCAACTATTTCGGGTGCGTAAAGGCACTGAACTTCAGCATAGCCGCCAGCCATCACACCAGCATTAGTCACTGTCGATTCATAACTTAGGTTATGAGAGCCTTTACGGAGATGCTCAATGAAGAAATCAACAGATGCGTCATGAGGCTGATAGTAATGAGGCACGTCCGACATAGATTTTCTGAACCACCACAATGGCGAAGAATAACCCGAGATTTGATCTGTTGGCTCGAACGAAGCAGCCTTATAGTCACGCAGATGGACAAAATCCAAATCTACGTCTGAAAGCAATGTTAGTTCTATCTTTACCACATCTCCTACAGAGAGAGATTCCGTCGTTTCCAATGGCATATATTTCGAGCCACGTTTTACATATACTACTCGTTTAACCTTTAGTTCATCGCATCCTGTAGACTTTAGTTCGTCGCGAGCCGTCAACTCAGTCCATTGCCATGAGCCCCATGAAGGGAACTCCTTGCTCTTGACAACAGAAACAGTGCTTATCGCATCGTAACATTTTTCTACTTGTGGAGCGCCAACAGTCAAAGTATATGTATCTGTTCCGACTCTCACCTCATCGACAGAAACCATATCTGCGTTTGCTCCCATAACAGCAAGAACGGCTATAGCGGTAGATTGTTTGTCGGGCCATGCCGTTGTTCGTTTCTGGAAGATAAGCCAACTCAGCAATTCGTTTCTAACAGACAACATATTATCAACTTCTTCAGTCCAACCCATAGCCTCCATTCTTCCAAGAAGAATGACAAGTCTGGATTGACTTGTTATCTCGGCAAATGTTGGGTAGAAGAATCTACGAACATAGACTGATGCGAGGCCTGTGCGAGGATGCTGAAGATTCTCCACGAGAGACCGCACAATCATCTCTGCCTCTTTTTTTGCTCCTACTTGAACCATAAGATTAGCTGCTTGTATCCTATAGCTCTCATCCATACTCCGCTGCGCACTCTTGCGGACTATATCGATAAGATATTTCGCATCAACGGATAACTTTGAAGGCATAAGTGCTCTTGCATATAGTTCGTCAAGCATAAACGCACCGATATATGGCTCGTATTTCTCATCCTCTTTAACTCTCTTTCTTATCTCCTGACACTCCTTCATTATACACTTATCCATAAATCGTGTGGCTCCTGCGCAGAGAGCACTCACATCCTCTTGAGCAGGGTTCAGGAGTCCCATCTGCACCATTCTTCCAAGCATATCAGCCACAGCCACTGTCATCCATTCAGAGCCTTCCATCTTTTTGAACCATGACACAGAGCCATCACTATTCTGCAATTTACGAAGTTTAGCGAGACTCTCATGCATCATCCTATCGCTATAGCTACCCGACAGTAAGAGGTCCACCTGTTTACGATGTTTCTCCATATGCTTGGCTCTTTTCATCCATGGTGTAGCAGAAGAGTCATCAACGAATGATTCATTCATTTTGTATTTTCCATCCAGAATAGCATCGACTGCCTTCATGACGTCGGAGCGCGACTTCATAAGGCTTGCTATTGCAGCCGTTTCGATTCTTCCTAAGTAGGTATCAGAACTCTCCCCCCACTCATCATCAAGTTGAGGCAAAGCCTCCACTACCTCCATGAAGGCATTGCTATTGTAACGGAATACCAAATTTCCCATTCCATACATCTTCTGACGTTCGATGCGTTCTGAGTCTTCAGCAAAATCATTATGATACTCCTTTCCGACGACAACAAAAGGCAAGGCCTCGTGTGTCTCTACACAACGTTTTTCCACCTTCATCTCTACTTGCTCTCCGTCTACACATGACCCTGAACGCACAGATGTTTTTAATATTAGAGCGTCAGCCATCTCAGGGACTTTTAAACGCCAAGAGATTTTTTCTGAACGGGACTTCAGGAAATCAACATTCTTTGTCTCGAATTGAGCTATTACATTTCCATCCTTATCTGAGACTGACATGGTGCATAGCGCAGATTGTACATCAGACTCATAAGCCTCGACCAAGGCTGTAAGGATAATCTCATCCCCCTCCACAGCAAAACGAGGAGCGCCCATCGTGACTGCGAGTGCTTTTCTGACGGCAAGAGAGGCCGTGAGAGATGATTTTTGCATATCCTGGCTATGAGCTACGGCCTGAAATACATAAGTGGTAAGATTATCTGGCACATCAAATTCAAATGTGACCTGACCATTTGCCTCATCAGTTCTCAAGTCAGGAAAGAAGAATGCTGTCTCAGCGAAATTCTGACGGAGGGACTCGTCGTCCACACCGACTTGCAAAGTGCCATTCTCATTATCCACGGGCAGCACCTCCTCTTCTACTGCATCATACGACACGTCATTCATTTTCCTTGCCGCACTCGCAAATCCCACAACAAAATCACCCCCCATCGCCTTAGCGCTTTCACTAAATAACATAGGCGCACCTAATTCCAACTCGGCAGAACAACCACTTGACCAATAGTTGTTTATCTTAGGCAAGATATTTCCGAACGACTTATCGGGATAGAGAATAACTCCAGCCGACACTGGTCGTCCATATCTATTATACCCATCACGGCTTGGCATCAATAAGTCAACCCTTGCCGATGCATAATACCTATTCTCATTGAAATAAAAATTCCACAAATTAGGACCAACTAACTTATCGAGACGTTCATCGTACATTGAGACCAAGACCTCCATCTGAGGAGCATGTACTGAATCGTTTCCAACAGTCAGGGTCCATTTTTCGTGAGAGGAGGGAGATGTAACATCTCTGAACGTGGACAACGTTATAGGTATCCTTATTTCAGGCTTTTTTAATTGTATGGTATACCTATCCATCAATGTCATTTCCGAACCATGGACCAACAATAAGAGCGTCACTGAGCCAGAGCGTGGCATATCGTCTGGCATTGACACTTTAAGGGTTTTTATCTCCATCGAGATGTCAAAACTACTCATGAAAGAGACATGATTATCAACTGCCATAAGGAGCGTGGCATAAGCCCCATTCAATCCAGAACCGACCCTTAGATTAATTGAAGAGTTCAGCGTTGCCTGATTAGGAGCAAACGACCAAAGAGATGGCAGTCCCAACTGACTTCCATCCACTTCCGACAATAGTGATACTACACTTTCGTGACAACGCTCTTTACCATTTGCCATCTTGCATGTTGCCTTTAACTTATAACGACCTGGCATCAAATCGGCAGTCTCTATCGTATGCTTTACATCTCCCTCCACGTTCAACACTCCACTTAAGACTTCTGTTCCTTCGTCTTCTTTGTTGAACGTACCATTTACGTTATAGTAGGGATTGCTAATCAAGATTGTGTCTACCTCTGCCCCGACATGGAATAGGGGTCGCTCCTCATCGGGAGTTTTTGAGCATCTCTCCATGCGAAGAAGAGACCACTTTACCTCTCCAGCCCATAGTCCCTCATTAGCATTTTTCAGAGACAAGTGAGCTTCTATGTCATCGCCCCTAACAATCTGCTCGTTTGTGGTATTCATCGAAAAGATTGTGCCCTCTTGAGTTACCATTACGACACGGCTACTCTCCACGCTCTCGCCTTTTTGATCGGTAAGCACTATGTCGACACAATACTGTGAGTCATATTTAGATTCTCTTGTTGCAAACTCGATTGTAAAATCACCATTATCATCTGTCCTTGTCTCAAGCGTCTCATTATCAGAATTTGCACACTCAGAACGAAGAGTATATTTTACAAGCGCATCAGCGACGGGATTACCATTAGCCTGTCTTGCATTACCTGTGATACGAGCTGTATCTCCAGGTATTATTACATTTCTTATTTCATCATATGAAATAGTCAGACCCGTTCTTTTGTACTCATCTATCTGAATATGAGCATATCCACGAGCCATTGACTTTTTGTTTTCCACAATCTCTATTGTAGCTCCTCCACAATAGGCGTCATCAGGCAATTTGAAAGAGCCATGAATTGTTCCAAACTCATTTGTCATCAGACATGGCGCCTCTATTGTTTCACCGTTTGCAAGCCGCAGACGGGGCGACAGCTCTTCGCCCGTAGGCGCAGGCACACGATCCGACTCTTTAGACGAGTGATACCATGCCTTAAAATAGACCACCTGACCAGGTCTATATATTTTACGGTCGGTCACCACATTTATATAATACCGTCTCTCAAGTTTCCGTTCACCATATGCATAACGACCATAACTCCATTGCAAGTGCTCATCTTCTGTGGACAATGTAATAGTGCTATTTTTGTTGGAAGGGGATATACTCACTAAGCCATCTTGGTTTGTTCGTTTTCCAGCCACATCAACATTTTTCAATGGTTTTCCGCTCTCAACATCAGTCACATACACCCACTCTTCGACATCAGTTGATATAGACGATGCAGACAATTGAGAAAATACAATCTCTGTTGCTGCAAATAGGCTAACCTCGTCCTTAGGAAACACAAAAATCATGTACTTCCCAGTCTTAAGGTTTTTCTCAACCTTCAACTCGTCGTACATGACACTTTTATGAATCCGTCCCTTCATTTGGGGCAAGTTAAGACTCCAAGAATAGAGCTCTTTAGATTTCAGTTTTTGTCGCGTATAGTTAACTTTCCTATAATCATTGAATTCCGGGCTTGATTCATACAAAACGACATCCACATCATGCACATTCGCATATGAGAGTCCTAACGGAATTATTCCTCTACGAATATCAACTTTGGGGAGTGACGAAACAGACAGGTGAGGCTTCTCAATTTGACGTTTTATTGAAGTTACTCTCTGTGCAAACTCCTCAGAAACAAGAACATCTTTCATACCATCGAGCAGACTTATGACTCTTTGGCACTTCTCGTCGCATAGTTCCTTTTCTGACTTATCAGAACTACCCAGATTTACAGCTTCTTCAAGCAGAAACATAGATTCAGCATAATCTGCAAGAGCTTTTGCCTCCTTTGATTTTGCTATGCTATGCATAGTATCGAGGATTGTCTTTCTATCCTTTGATATACCTCTTGTCAATTCGTATAAAGAGAAGAGGTTTTTCGAGACGTCATTATCGCTTTTTGACAGATGAGTCTTCCAAACATCAACGGCCTTATCCTTGTTATGATATGAGATATCGCTAACAATTTTCCATATGCAAGCATCCCAAAGCGTTGCTCCATTTATAGACATATTCGAGGGACAAAAATCCTCACTTGCAGGAATCTGAGTCAACTCATCCTCGTGTTCGAGGACTATCTCTTCAAACGACACATCGTTTTTTTCGCAATCGTACAGAGATGCTAACAAGACCTCTTTGACTGGAGTCCACAGCGAACGAGCCTCCTTAATACGCTTCTCTCGTAATTCGTCATTACTCTTGCATTCGTCATACTCGCCATAACAACGATTCCTAATAGTATCCTCCTCGAGAACTAAGCGCAGATAGTCATGTGTATCCTTATTTGTGACAATGCGTCTGCGGAGTTCTTCAATAATGGGTTTTGCAGTCTTGGGTAGTCTATCAGACTTTGCTTTTTCCAAAGATTCCCACAGCGTCTTATCAGACATAAGCTTCACATCGTCTTTCATACTACTTCTCACTTTACTCTGACTTATAGCCCCAACAGCTACAAGCATGGCTATAAATATTAATAATATAGTTAGGTAATCCTTATTCATAACAATAGACAATTAATCTACAATACTATCACAACTTCTATGCCATAGATTACGACAAAAACAGAGAAGAGGATACAAATAAGACCAGTTTTAAACTTTGAAGACAACTGTTAATTCTTTTTTGGGTTGTTTTTGATATTTGTTTAGCAGGTCATAGAGAAGGTTGAGAGAGTGCTGTTGCAATGTCTCTATGAGTACTAATTGCTGATGGTCTGATAAGTAAGGAATTAATCGTAGAAATTCCATGACAAGCCAAATTTGATCGCATTTGGGCTTGCTGGGTATCCTATGGTATGGAAAGCGTCATGGCTTCCCCACAAGTAGTTGACATGCTCATATTTTACGTATATTCTTATTTTTTTCAAGTGCAGGTTGACAAATGGGTCGAAGTATCCATAATTCCCGACCTCTCTTTCTGTTTGTGCGCAAAACTGCATAATTGCAGGAACATATTTAGGGGCAAAATAAGATGTATTATACCGGACATCGAAACCGACTTGCAATCTAAGGACGTTAAAGAGGAACGCTTCATAGAAGTTTGAAGCTTGCAGTGAGAAATTCGGCAAAGGCATTACCTCCATATCGGACGTTTGCTGCCAAGCCAACCTTACTATGCTATTAAAACCGATAACCGAAAAATGCTTTTCGCCATAAAGGCCCACCACTTGAACAACGCCATCTTTCTGAGATGGGAGTGCCTCTTCATTGAAGTATACCCAACGTGTCAAGGTCCCTCCAAATGCATATAATCGCATACGCAGATTTGGCATAGAGATTCCTCCTTCATACTTCAACTGATTCGAAGTTTCCAAGACATGATTCCATGAGTAGTGATTTGATGTATATCTCTCTTGAAACAGCTCTGGAGAAGTCGTCGAAAACCACAACTTACCATAGAGATTTGTAGGTTGAGATGCAATATTAAACTTAACACTCACATCGCCATTTACTTCGAAATCGCCAGCCTTATAACCCGTCATATACAAACGAGCACCCGCCCTCCATTGCAGATGGTCTCCCTGATTTTTGAAGAGCTGACCTCCAAGATAGGTTACTACCTCATTTTCTTTAGAACGATGATACGTTGCTACATATCGTTGCAGAGAATCCAACTCGTATGTCGTTGGAGCATCCCACCTATATTGTCTTACATCAACTCCAAAATATGCTCTCAAACCGAAACGCAACAATGAATTGAACTCCTCATTCATCTTGAGTTCAAAGCGATTCTTAATCTCCATATACTTACGCCCATCATGAGTAGATACATTATCTATCATAGGGTCATTAGGAAAGAGTTGATCTTTTATCTGGTCATAAGTTGATAGATTACTTATAAAAAAATGAGAATGACTTCTGTGCACTGCAATTGTATGCCGAATCTCAGCTGGAGCCACTTCATACTCAAGACTATCGGGTGTTGTTCTTGTGACATGTCCCAAATCCAAAGAGTGAGAATATAGCAATTCGTATACCGACCTGATATTTTTTGAATCGGTATACTGAACGGGTATATCTTCTGCCTTATCATACTGGAATGAATCGGGATACATTACGTAACTATCATTCAGAATGCCACCATTCTCTGAGATATCACTATGGTTATATTGCAAGTTAAGATATCCACGGTAGTAATCGCCATCAAAAGACGACCAAAGACGGAACCTGCTGTTGTCAGTACGCTGGCTATCAAAGCGTCCTATCGATGTTGAAAGGGAGTATTGAAAACCTATATTGACTCGACTGTTGACATTCTGAGTGAAGAGGGCATGGACATATTCCTCGGAACGCAACTTGGGATAACCCATCTGATATGTAACATTGGTATACGGAGTGAGAGTGTTGTAGAATATCATCTGTTCTGTCTGTGGGATATAATCCATCGTACTGTTGTAGAATATATATCCATCGTGACGTCTTATCTGAGGGAAGAATGTTGACACCGAGGGAGAACCGAGTACGCCCAGTGTGACATTCATCAAATTATTCTTCCATATAGGGTTATTTATCTGGTGGAGGTTCAGCAATGTATCGACTGCTATAGTATCGGCATGCGACATATCGTCAATCATCCTCCAAGCCTTGACATGGGGTTTAATAGAAACCTTCTTGGCGCCCTTCTCGTCAGTATTTCTCGGGGAAGCTCCCCCGCCTCCTGTTCGTGACGACTTGGCAAAACCTGTATTCTGCGCCATAGCATATGAGCCGAGCGCAAAAAAGAGCAAAAGCACAACACCCTTAAGTATCGTGCAACAAGCTGAGAAAATATGTATCCTATGAATAGTGTGGTACATCAACGACACAAAGCACTGTCACTAACCCTCTTTTTCCACTATTTCGAAAGGCAAATCACCCATCAAATCCTTATAATCCTCCCCAGCTTCGTGCATATCCTCGAATCTTTCAGAATAGTTCCAAACAACCTGAACATCAGCTCCTTCATCATATAGAGACTTTATATACTTGAAAATTTCAAGTATACATTTAGAGCTACTCGTATTAAAATACTCGAGATTAAAAACAACCTTCATTTTATCCTTAGGAAGTTCGTTTTTAATTAGAGCAATAACACTGCGGTAAAAATCCACCGCATTATCCATAAAGGAACGACCTGACACCAATAATATACCACTTTCCTCATCGAAAGAAATTAGTGGAACACGTTCTTTGGGTTGAGATAGTGTTAGCACGAAGAATAAATAAAATTAAGAGTGGATAAAAAACATAGAAGTTGATGATTAATCATCAATCTCCTCCAATTCTACTGGGACATGCTTGAGCAAGTCGCGGAACTCCTCCGCTGCATCACGCATATCTTCATCATCAGTCTTGTAAGACCACTTAATCTTACAATCATTACCCGCCAAATACTTCTTGTCTATCATAAATAATAAATCCATGATACACTTTGAACTACTTGTATTAAAGAAATCTAAACCGATCTGAACATCAAGTGGCCCTTGATAGTCTTCAATGAGTCGCTTTACTGGCGCATAGAACTCTGCCGAATTCTCCATATATGAACGGCCAGTTATGCTAAAAAGCCCATCCTGAAAGGATATTGTCGGTGTTCTATCTGAACCTGGTATTAATGTATTCATGATGTCTTATCTTGTTTGATAACTTAAACACGACAAAGGTAACGGATAAAATTAATAAATCAATACAACAACGGTATTTTTTACATTATACATTTTCAACCATAACCTCTATCTTTTTCCACTCACTTTGTAGGTGTTTACTATGCGACTATTTAAAAAGTTTCTGCCACAGTCCCTTTTGTTCATTTTTTGAAGATATATTCACATTTGAACCATCTTCCGGGCATAGAAACTGGTAAATCTCGCCCCATCCGGGCATTCCACCAAAATTTCTATCATCAATAAAGAGGTCGGCCGTCAGTTTTCTGATAACAACCCCATCCTTTGATTCACCAGGATAGTTCTCGTTGACTGCATAAAACTCGACGCCATTGGCTTTACACAAATCAACAGCAGCATCAAGCGACTTCCCCTCCCGACATGTCCATAGTATCAGTAGGAAGCCCTTCTGTTGCAATGCCTTCAGTGTCTGAAAGGCAAACATCTTAGGTTTTCCTATCTCTGGATAGCGATCCTCTACAATAGTGCCATCGAAATCAATTGCTATTACCTTCTGTTTCTCCATCTTTTGTTGTCTGACGATATACATACTGGCGTGATGGGTACGATAATAAAATCACGACAGTCATTATAAGGAACATATAAATGCAGTTACTCTGGCATGTTATCATATATATAACAGCACTCATCATAGAGATAACATTCAATAGCATTATTCTTATCTTGTATACTTTTTCCAAAGCTGGCTTTCGCTCCTCTTCGGGCTTACCCTCGAGTCGGTCGTACGTTCTGCGCATAAAGAATGAACTTGTTGGAATCGAGAGCAGGACAAGCAGGGAGTATACGCATATAATAGCATATGCGACAGTATCTGAAACAAATGGAAGGTCAGCTGTCAGGTATGACAACCCGAATAAAAGAAGCGGAGGGATTGACCAAAATAGATAATATCTTAACATGACTAAATCGAATTATTAATTTCCTTCATATACTACTCTATTGACAATAGACCTACCCAATGTCAGTTCATCCGCATATTCCAACTCATCGCCTATAGCAACTCCCCTTGCTATTGTTGTCATTCTGACTCCATATTGCGACAATCTGCGATAGAGATAAAAACATGTGGTATCGCCTTCCATCGTTGTGCTTAAAGCCAATATAAGTTCATCTATCTCTCCAGATGCGACACGCCTCTCGAGGCTATCCACCTCAAGTTCCTCTGGCCCTACTCCATCCATAGGAGAGATGACACCTCCTAAGACGTGATACACGCCTGAGAACTGCTGTGTACTCTCTATAGCCATAACATCGCGGATACTCTCTACGACACAGACTATCTTATGGTCGCGCTTACTATTTGAGCATATACTACACTCATCTGTATCGCTGATATTATGGCAACACCTACAATACTTCACATCGTCACGTAATGCCTTTATGCTATTGAGGAACGCTTCGACATCTGCCTTATCCTGACGGAGCAGATACAGAGCCAGGCGCATTGCGCTTCTTCGCCCTATAGAGGGTAGGTGAGACAATTGTGCGACGGCGTCGTCAAGTATTTTTGAAGAGGATGTTTGCATACGAAAAAAGAGGGTCCTCGAAGCACTCCTCAAGAACCCTCTTGTTTATGTTGTTTTACTTACGGTCTGATGGATGAGAGTGCTCGCGACGGTCACCGCCATTATGCCGGTGGTCATTACCTCTACGATCACCACCATTCTCACGTGGCTGACGCGCTGGTCGCTCTACATATCCCTCTGGCTTAGGAAGAAGATCTCTGCGGCTTAGACGAAGTTTGCCTGTCTTCTCATCTATCTCCTTCAATAAAACATCAATCTCATCACCCTCTTTCAGGACATCCGTTACGTTCTCTACTCTTGACCAATCTATCTCACTGACATGAAGCAGGCCATCCTTTCCTGGGAGAATCTCAACGAACGCACCAAATTGGACGATAGACTTAACCTTACCATGATATACCTCACCGACCTCAGGCACCGCAACTATTTGACGGATGCGTGCGAGTGCAGCATCAATACTCTGCTTATCCGCAGAGGCGATGTTAACAATACCCTTATCTCCATCCTCTTCGATGTTGATTGTTGTACCTGTTGTAGCCTGAATATCTTGAATTATCTTACCACCAGGGCCAATCACAGCTCCAATCATATCCTTTGGTATTATAATCTCGACGATTCTTGGTGCATGTGGCTTATAATCAGCACGTGGCTCTGGAATTGTCTCCTCTATCAGGTCAAGGATATGCATACGACCACGCTTAGCTTGTTCAAGTGCCTTTGCAACTACCTCGTAAGAGAGACCATCAATCTTGATATCCATCTGTGTTGCAGTGATACCATCGCGAGTTCCAGTAACCTTAAAGTCCATATCTCCGAGATGATCCTCATCGCCAAGAATGTCGGACAATACACAGTACTTATCGGACTTATCGTCGGAAATCAAACCCATTGCAATACCTGCTACAGGCTTCTTTATCTTGACACCTGCATCCATGAGAGCAAGTGTTCCAGCGCACACTGTTGCCATTGATGATGAACCATTTGATTCGAGAATATCACTTACCACACGCACTGTGTATGGAAGATCTTCAGGGATCATATTCTTCAAGGCGCGGAGCGCAAGGTTACCATGTCCTATTTCACGACGTCCCACTCCCTTAGGCGCTTTAGGGTCGTTAGTTGAGAATGGTGGGAAGTTATAGTGGAGAAGGAACTTCTCAGTTGCACGTACTGTTGCTTCATCCACAAGTTTCTCATCAAGTTTTGTACCAAGAGTTACAGTTGACAAGCTCTGAGTTTCACCACGGGTAAAGATTGCAGATCCATGAGGTCCTGGCAGGTAATCGACTTCGCACCAGATAGGACGTATCTCATCCATGGCACGGCCGTCAAGACGCTTATTATCGTCCAACATGGCTCTGCGCACTGCATCTCTCTCGACGTCGTGATAGTAACGTTTGATAAGAGCTTCTGGAACCTCCCCCTCATAATCTTCAGGATAGTTCTCTGCTATAAAGTTCTCGCATATCTCATCGAAACGACGTCCGCGCTCTGCCTTGTTAGCGATTGAAGAACATGCCACTTCATAGGCCTTAGGATAACACATCTCACGCACCTTAGTGCGGAGCTCTTCATCGTTCTCCTCATGGCAATATGTTCTCTTTGTCTTACCAACTGCTGCTGCGAGTTCTTCCTGAACCTTGCAGTGTTTCTTTATCTCTTCATGGGCGAACTTAAGAGCCTCGAGCATAACATCCTCTGAGACCTCTTTCATCTCACCCTCGACCATATTTATATCCTTCTCAGATGCTGCAACCATCAATTCAAGGTCTGCTCTCTCCAGTTCAGCTGGAGTAGGATTGATTTTGAATTTACCATCCACGCGTACAACCTTAACCTCTGATATTGGGCCATGGAATGGAATATCTGAAACTGCAATAGCTGCTGAAGCTGCAAGACCTGCCAAACAATCGGGCATTACCTCTGGATCTGCTGAAAACAATGTGATTGTCACAAATGTATCAGCGTGATAATCTTCAGGGAAAAGAGGACGCAATGCTCGGTCGACAAGACGAGCAATCAATATCTCATAGTCGCTGGCTCTACCCTCTCTTTTGGTAAAGCCACCTGGAAAACGACCTGCAGATGCAAATTTCTCTTTATATTCTACAGTCAATGGCATAAAGTCAGTATCTGGCTTTGCCTCAGTGGCACTTGTCACAGCAGCCAACAAATAGGTCCCTCCACACTTTACCATTACAGAACCATCAGCTTGCTTAGCCAACTTGCCTGTCTCAATGGTAATCTGGCGACCATCACCTAAATCAATAACCTTCTCTATAGGTTGCGGTTTAATCATCATGATTTCCTTACTTTTTTCTTAAACTACTTTTTATCGGGCACAAATTTAAGAAATTATTATGACTACTCGTCACCCTCTTCTAAGAAAAGTTTTAATGAAGACAAATACGGGTCATTCCATCCCTCCACAATATCCTGATAGGCATCGTCAGGGATATTTATATGCTCGATAGCTATCTGACTCTTCTTTGCACCTCGCGGATAGATTCGGATTGTCACAATAGACTCGAGCTCTTGCTCTCCGAAATACCACTCCTGCTCTATTAGTCTGTCTTGCTCAAAACGGATATTTCTCCCACAAATATCACCTTCCCACAATTCAAATTCACTCCCTGGTTCGGTACACATAATAGCCTTGTAACCTGTCCACAACTCAATTGCAAAGGGATTGGTTAATGCAGCGTAGACATCTTCAGGTAATGCATCTACTACCAGTCTGGTGCTAAAATTTTTCATATTAATGCTGAGATAGTTTCTAATATATATCTCACTAAATTATTTACCCCACTTGAACTGAAGGCCGAAACCAAACAATTCTTTGCACTGCACTCGCGCACCTCTTTTACGAGACTGCACATCGCCATTCTCATCAGTATATGACTCAACATACTTGATATCATCATCAAAGAGCAGATTGACTTTAACAACGGCTGTAAGCCAATCGTTGACATTTAAGTTCAGGCCTGTCTCTGCGTCCACATCAATATGTTCGGGATGATCAGTGAGATTTGAAAATAAATCAGCTCGCAAATAAAAATCGACATTTTTTACGATTCCCTTTTTATCGATCTTCAGTTTCGCACTTGCACCATATTCAGAACGAACGTTATCGCCTCGATCCAAACCATAATATGTTCCAAGCGTAGTATTTGACTCGGGGGCATTAGGGTCTCCCATAATAACTCTATCGCAATCCGATACAATTGTGAATCGTGCTGTCAATGGTGAGAGATAGAATGAGAACCAATCAGCAGGTTTGTATAGCATACCAAGAGAGAGATTCAGATAGGCAGGTGCAAAACCTTTAGAGACGAGCACCGTGTCAGCCCCATACTTATAACCTTTTGCGAATTGAGTCTTAAAGTCGAACGAAGCCGAGTAGAATAGCTTTTGCTTTGCTGCATCGTATCCATATATAGACTGGAGGAATATCTTATCTTCTGACTTCTGATAATCTTCACTTGAATACTTCATTAGTCCATATCCGAGATCCAAAGTGTTGTCCCACGTAGCAGACTCACTCTTGTAGTTGGCTGTAATCTTATTTAGGAATGTTCCTGATACCGAATTCTTACCTCCCGCTGCCCAGTTTTTGAAAGAGATCTGATTGAAAGTGAATGATGCGTTACCTCCCACCTTCCATGGACCCGATGGCTCTTCTTGCACTGCTGTCTCTTGTGCCAACACAAAAGGACAAAAGATACCAATAATACACACAGTCCAAATTGTCTTACTTATATTCATAAAAAATACTCTGTTATTGTTTTTCTTTAATATGTTGCGTGATACGCATCTCAAACAATTATGTTTCGTCTCAACAAAGGCAAAAAAATAAGGATGTGCTTCTACCAACACATCCTTACATCCTTTAGTGCCCGAAGCGGGACTTGAACCCGCACGGCCGCAATGGCCAAGGGATTTTAAGTCCCTCGTGTCTACCATTCCACCATCCGGGCGGACCATAAAGCGACACAAAGATAGATATTTTTTTATTTGTGTAATCTACTCTTGCAATTAATTTATCAATAAAAGTCTCTTCAATCATTTTAAAGGAAACCGCCACATCTCAACAGTACTTGCTGGGACAGTCGTTTTTATTGACTTTGAATTGGGTTTCACCTTTATACTCTTCTCAATCGGCACAATTCGGTTTGGCTCGTCAAGTGTATTGTCGACATCTGGCTCTTCGCTATTCAAGCGTGTTCGTACAGCCTCAACAACTCCTTGCTCCTCAGACAAGCCGACGAGCTGAATATGGACATTATGAGACAGAGAGTCTGTATTGACAATCTTCACCACATAGTTAGCTTCGTCAGTAGCGTCATATACGGCGCTTGCAAATAACCCATTCTGCCCCTCATTGCCAGCAACAGGTTTACCATCCATAAGAAGTGTGAGTGCATTTGTTCCCTTATTCGTAGCAAATAGCTGTTGCACATAATAGCTGGCACTTCTCACGCTCCTACTATTATCATACCATATCAGATCGGGACGCCACTGCCAGCCCTCGATATGTGCAAAAAGAGGAGCGTAGGTAGCCATATGAACAACATCGACATTACGTTCCAGTCCTGTCATAAAAGCTGCCTCAAGGAGCGATGCGTGAAAGTGGTTCCACTTCTTACCTTTACCATGACAAGCATACTCACCAGCAAATACCTTAGGACCCTGTCTGTCGTATTTATCATACCTATTGCCCTGCGATAGAAACCAAGATTCAGGTCTATAAAAATGCTCATCAACTAAGTCTACCCCTAACTTTGTCATTTCAGGCCAAAGATAATCGAATTGGGCTCCTTCTGAATTAGGGCCAGACGAACCTACAATCTTAACATCAGGATACTTAGCTCGCAGAGCATCGACAAAGGGCTTCAGTCGTTCAGGATACTCCTCGCCCCACTGCTCATTTCCTATTCCGATATACTTCAGATTGAAGGGCGCTTCGTGACCCATATCAGCCCTAACTTTTCCCCATTTACTATCTATTGGTCCATTTGCAAACTCCAACAAGTCGAGCGCATCCTGAATATATGGTTTCAACTCATTAACTGGCACGTGAGCATCCTGACTATCATTCTGAAACTGGCATGCCAATCCTACGCTGATTACGGGAAGTGGTTCTGCGCCAATATCCTCTGAGAGCTGAAAGAACTCGAAGAAACCTAATCCATACGATTGGTAGTAGTCAGGATAGAAACGATGAGTAAACGTATAATGCCATCGATTTTCATTCAATGGTCTGTTTTCAACTGGCCCGACAGAATTCTTCCATTGGTAACGACTTTCGAGGTCTGTTCCCTCCACTATACATCCTCCAGGGAAGCGGAAAACTCCAGGCCGCAGATCAGCCAGTGCCTGAACCAAATCGGTTCGCAGACCATTCTCGCGTCCCTTCCACGTATCTACAGGAAAGAGTGACACATGTTCGAGGTCCACTCCCGCAGTTGATTTCAGAAAGATTCGCAATACTCCTTTACCCACACTCTCAGATGCTTTTAACACCACACAATACTTCTTCCACTCGCGCGACACGATATCCAACTCGGCCTTAGCCACTACCTGCGACTCTTCCATCGAAACTATATTATCCAACTCCACCTGGATTCTCGACCCTTCTGTTCCTGATTGGCGTGCCCACACGGAGAAACGATACTCAGCATCTTTTATGGCAGTCACGCCAAAGAACCCCTCGTTCTCAATTCCAGTGTGTTTCTGAGAATGGTCGGGAGCTGACAAGCGAACATAATGAGGATTTCGAGCGAAAGGCGCACCTTCTGTGCGGACCTCCACCTTGCCATAACTCTTCCAGCCCATAAGAGCCTGTGGAAACTCGAAAGAACGATTCTTTATCTTCTCGGCATACAGGCCTCCATCTGCTGCATAATTTATATCTTCAAAAAAAAGACCATACATGGTACCCTGAACCTCTGCTCCTATATTCTGAACATCCAGGAGCATAATATTCTCATCCGATGCTGAATAATCTTCATCGCTCACAGTGCAATTTGTCAAAAGAAACAACGTCACTAAAAGCATGAGGCACTTTACAAAAGTCATCTTACTCATATCATTATTATTTAATTGCAATTGTCACGACCGACTTAGAAGGTATTGTGAATGTCAAGAGATCATTTTTCAAAGTACACTTCTTTGTATAGTCCGACAACTCAATCTTATTTGGTTCTTCAAAAGAGTTGTAGTCGCCTATTGCCTGAGATGTTAGAATCTGTGCGTATTGAAGAGCATTAAGTTTTTTCCCTCTGACATCCACTTTCACCTGAACGCTCTTCTCATGGTCAAGATTGGCAACTGAAATGTGAATCACTCCTTCCTTATCGACAGAAGCCGAAGCATTTACCTGTTCCATCTCATACTCATCGACCTTATACATATCAGAGTGAACAGTTGATGGCAAGAGTGTTGCATCCTGATGAACCTTATACATATCAAAAATATGATATGTTGGTGTCAGGAGCATCTTATCTCCATCCGTAAAAATCACCGCTTGCAACACATTTACAATCTGTGCAAGATTAGCCATTCGTACTCGATCAGCATGCTTATGGAAGATATTAAGTGTCGTTGCAGCAATCAGCGCATCACGCATTGTATTCTGCTGGAAGAGAAAACCTGGATTTGTTCCTGGTTCTACATTGTACCATGAGCCCCACTCATCGACTACCAATGCCACCTGCTTCTGTGGGTCATACTTTGTCATTATAGCGTCATGTCGAGTCACCAATTCATCCATATAGAGAGCCTTCTTCATTGTCTCAGCATATTGACGTATGGTGAACTGCGTTGCAGACCCCTTATTGTCCCAACCTCCTGGATGTGTGTAGTAGTGAAGCGAGAGTCCCCACATCATGTGCGCTGGAACTCTTTGCATCAGTACTTCAGTCCAATTATAATCATCGACATTCGCACCTCCAGCAACCTTCATCAGATGATTACTACCGTAATTACGGCAAAAAGTCTGATAACGGCGGTAATTGTCGGCATATGCTTCTGGTGTCATGTTGCCACCACAACCCCAGCTCTCATTGCCTACAGCGAGGAAATTTACTTTCCATGGCTTCTCACGACCATTCTCGGTACGCAATTTTGACATTGGACTCTCTCCATCGAATGTCATATATTCAACCCATTTCGACATCTCTTCGACCGTTCCTGAGCCCACATTACCACATATATATGGTTCAGTTCCAAGCAACTCACACATATCAAGGAAATCGTGAGTACCAAACGAGTTATCTTCCGTAATACCTCCCCAATGGGTGTTAATCATCTTAGGACGTTCACTTTTTGGACCTATTCCATCTCTCCAGTGATACTCATCGGCAAAACACCCACCAGGCCAACGAAGATTCGGAATCTTTATATTCTTCAAAGCCTCTATAACATCGTTACGAACGCCTTTTGTATTAGGTATAGGAGAGTCCTCCCCGACGTACAAACCTCCATAAATGCAATGGCCAAGATGTTCTGAAAAATGGCCATAGATATGTCGCGATATCTGAGTCGTTCCTCGATCTGCATCCACCACTATCGTTGCCTGACTCTGGGCTTGAAGCGACGCATGGGTACCAAGGACCAACGCCACTACTGAGATTTTCTTTAATAACTCTTTCATTCTCTCTTGTTTTATATTTTTACACGATTTCATAAAATGTTGATATCGCAAAGATATTGTTTCTAAAAACAAATAAGGGAATAAAAGATTCATTTTAGGGAGTAAAAATGTATATAGGAGTATTTTTCTTTGGCCGCACCTGCATTCCAGTCAGCGAAAACGTCTTACATTATTTACATATTGTTTCATTGATATGTCTATATAATCAAAACAGACAAAAAAAGAGGGTCGCCACTCTCAATCGGAGTAACGACCCATCTATAAAGATTATGATATGAAGTTACATGGCAACCTTACCAGGCGAACATTGGCAGAGGCATCATCATAGCATTAACATCTGCTCTTACTTCTGCTATGACCTTTTCGTCCTCAGGAGCTGCAAGCACACGATCAATCATGTCGACGATTGTTGCCATATCAGTCTCTTTAAGACCTCGTGTAGTAATAGCAGGTGTTCCTAAGCGGAGACCGCTTGTCTGCATTGCGCTACGAGTGTCAAACGGCACAAGGTTCATGTTTACTGTTATATCAGCAGCGACAAGGGCCTTTTCTGCTACTTTACCTGTCAATTCAGGATACTTAGGACGGAGGTCTACAAGCATAGAGTGGTTATCAGTACCACCGCTTACGATGTAAAATCCCTTATCCATCATCCCCTTTGCCAGTGCAGCAGCATTCTTCTTAACCTGCTCTTGATATGTCTTGAACTCTGGAGTCAGTGCCTCGCCGAATGCAACTGCCTTAGCGGCAATCACGTGCTCAAGAGGTCCACCCTGCTGACCTGGGAAAACAGCTGAGTTCAACAAGCTACCCATAGAACGAATCTCACCCTTCTTTGTTGTCTTTCCGAAAGGATTAGGGAAGTCGCGACCCATAAGAATCACGCCACCACGTGGGCCACGCAGGGTCTTATGCGTTGTAGATGTTACGATATCAGCATACTTAACAGGGTTATCGAGCAATCCAGCTGCAATCAGACCGGCGGGGTGTGCCATATCCACCATAAGCATTGCTCCGCAAGCATCTGCTATCTTACGCATGCGTGCGTAGTCCCACTCACGACTGTAAGCTGAACCACCACCTATTATCAACTTCGGTTTCTCACGCATAGCAACCTCTTCCATCTCGTCGTAGTCAACACGACCTGTCTCTTTATTGAGGTGATATGCGCATGGTGTGTATATCATACCCGACGTATTAACTGCCGAGCCATGTGAGAGGTGACCACCATGAGCAAGGTCAAGTCCCATAAACTTATCACCAGGCTTAAGAACAGCGAGGAGAACAGCAGCATTAGCCTGTGCTCCTGAATGTGGTTGCACATTAGCATACTCTGCACCATACAACTTCTTAAGACGTTCTATGGCAAGAGTTTCCACCTCATCAACCACTTCACAACCTCCGTAGTGACGCTTGCCTGAGTAGCCCTCAGCATACTTATTTGTAAGACATGAGCCCATTGCCTCCATGACCTGATTGCTGACGAAGTTCTCCGAAGCAATCATCTCAATTCCGCGTTTCTGGCGGAAATGCTCTTTTTCGATAAGCTCGAAAATCGTATTATCCCTATTCATCTTTCTATATATGGAATAATTAATTATTTACTGTTTTACTTCTTGTCGTCCTTAATAACCTCTAAAAGCTCTACATCGAAGATTAATGTCTCGTTAGGACCAATCTTGTCGCCGCCACCACGTACGCCATAAGCCAAAGAATCTGGAATAACAACTTGCCACTTGTCGCCCTCGCACATCTCTTGAAGAATTAAGGTCCATCCTGGAATCACTTGCTTAACACCGAATTCAGCTGGCTGATTGCGCTCATATGATGAGTCGAATACTGTTCCGTCGATAAGACGACCCTCGTAGTTAACCTTAACACGATCTGTCTCCTTTGGCTTAGCGCCATTACCTGTTGCGAGAACCTTATACTGTACACCACTTGGGTGAGCTATGACACCTTCATTATTCAGATTTGCTGCCATATACTCGGCACCCTTCTGTGCATTCTCAGTTGCTTTTGCTGCACGCTCGATATCCTTCTTTTTCTGAATCTGAGCAGCGCGTTTGTTACATATCAACTCTGCTACCTGAACCTCAATCTTGGTCTTACCCAAGATAAACTGATGTGCAAGACCATACTTAAATGCATCTGTATTAATCTCCTCATCACCAAACAACTGATCCTTAACAAGCTGCTCATAGTCACCGATAATCTTTGCATCAAGAAAAGCTTGAGCCAGCTTTATTGAGTCAACACCCTCAAATGGCATACGCTTCATCTGCTGAGTCAGAGTTGTACCAACAAATACTCCAAGTGAATAGCTGATACTATCGCTCTCATTGTTGAGAACTACGTCTCCACGATACGATTTCGTGCACGAAACGCTTAATAATGCACAAACTGTAGCAAATGCCACAAATTTCATTAGTGATTTCATCTCTTTAAAAATATTATTTTATCTCTATTAGTTCTACCTCAAAAACCAGTGTTGCATATGGAGGGATTGACTCCCCAGCACCACGCGCGCCATATCCCAAATTATAAGGAATAAAAAGTTTCCACTTTGAACCTACAGGCATGAGTTGCAATGCTTCGACCCATCCTTGTATCACCCCACTGACAGGGAATGTAGCGGGCTGTCCACGACGGACAGATGAGTCAAAAACTGTTCCATCAACAAGTGTTCCATGGTAATGGCATACGACCGAGTCTGTCGCTTTAGGTTTCTTACCTGTACCCTCCTTCATTATTTCATATTGAAGTCCACTCTTAAGGGTAACAACTTCTGGGCGTGTAGCATTGGCAGCAAGGAAAGCCTCTCCCTCCTCCTTTGCTTTTTTGCCTGCATTCTCTTCAAGTTCTGCGAAGAACTTATTAAGCATCTGACCAGCTGCCTTATTGTCAATTCGTGTCTGACCACCCTCTAAGATAGCCTTCAGTCCTGCTGCTATCTCTGAGTAGTCGAGGTTATTAGCACCGCTCTGTTTAAGATTGGCTCCGATGTTCATGCCAATAGCATAAGAAATGTCTTTCATTTTATGTTGTAATTATTATTTACATATCACTCTCCTTGAGTCGCTCAGCATTCTCTGCCACGATAAGATGGTCGATGCAATCTTGGATATCTCCATCCATAAATGCGCCAAGGTTATAAATGGTATAGTTGATTCGATGGTCTGTGATGCGTCCTTGCGGATAGTTGTATGTTCGGATTTTCGCCGAACGGTCGCCAGTCGAGACCATCGTCTTACGTTTTGTTGCTATGTCATCAATATACTTCTGATGCTCCTTGTCGTATATGAAAGTACGCAGACGGCTCAGAGCCCTCTCCTTGTTCTTGGGCTGGTCGCGCGTCTCGGTGCACTCAATGAGTATCTCCTCCACAACTCCAGTATTGGGGTTCTTCCAGTTGTATCGCAGACGAACACCCGACTCTACCTTGTTCACATTCTGACCGCCCGCTCCCGACGATCTGAATGTATCCCACTTTATCTCACCCTCATTTATCTCGACGTCGAATGGCTCAGCCTCTGGTAGTATTGCCACTGAGGCTGCTGAGGTATGGACACGTCCTTGGGTCTCTGTAGCTGGCACTCGCTGAACACGGTGAACTCCCGATTCATATTTCAGTGTTCCATAGACCTTTTCACCTGTAACGCTACATATAATCTCTTTATAGCCTCCTGCTGCTCCTTCAGAGAAACTTGATATAGTAAGATGCCAACCTCGTGTTTCGCAATACTTCGAGTACATGCGAAACAAATCGCCCGCAAAGATAGCAGCCTCATCGCCTCCTGTTCCTCCGCGAATCTCAAGAACTGCGTTTCGATCGTCTTGCGGGTCTGCTGGGACAAGCAGAAGTTTTATCTCCTCCTCAAGTTCTGGCAATAGTTGCTCGCACTCTCCTGCCGCCTCTCGAGCCATCTCCTTCAGGTCGGGATCCGACTCGTTTGCAAGGATATCCTTAGCCTCCTCAAGACCGTTAAGAGCCTCTACATACCTCTTTCTGACTTCAAGAATTAAACTGAGTTCTTTATACTCTTTTGTCAGTTTTCGGAAACGTGGCTGATCTGCTATCACAGAGGGATCAGTAATAAGAGTCGAGACCTCCTCAAAGCGCGACATCAAACCTTCCAATCGCTCCAGTATTGTTGTATTATTAGCCATTAATATGGTTTATTATTCTTGTTAGTTATAGATATACTCCCCGTTTTCTGTCTTCAAGACCACCTCTTTACCTCCCTCCTTCGCCTCAATGCGTCCAACTATCTGAGCATCGATGCCGAAAGATTTTGTAATATCTATAACCTCTTGCGCATATTCTTGTGCGATATAGACCTCCATACGATGACCCATATTGAAAACTTTATACATCTCCTTCCAATCGGTAGCAGACTGCTGATGAATGGCCTTAAACAGCGGAGGTACAGGGAAGAGGTTATCCTTTACCACTCGAAGTCCATCCCCTATGAAATGAAGTATTTTGGTTTGGGCACCTCCCGAACAATGTACCATACCATGAATCTGTGGACGCAAAGCATCGAGAATCTTCTTTATTACGGGCGCGTATGTACGTGTAGGTGACAGCACCAACTTTCCAGCGTCAAGAGGAGACCCCTCCACGCTATCGGTTAGTTTCAACGCACCACTATAAACCAATTCATATGGGACTCCGTAGTCGTACGACTCTGGATATTTCTCTGCCAAATACTTAGCAAAGACATCATGACGCGCTGACGTCAATCCGTTTGACCCCATACCGCCGTTATAATCTTTCTCGTAGTTAGCTTTGCCACTCGACGACATACCGACGATAACATCTCCTGGACGAATATTGCCATTGTCAATGACATCATTTCGCCGCATTCTACAAGTCACTGTTGAGTCAACAATTATTGTTCTCACAAGATCTCCGACATCTGCAGTCTCTCCGCCTGTGGCATAGACACCAACTCCCATCTTGCGCAATTCGGCAAGGAGCTCATCTGTTCCGTTTATAATCGCTGATATTACTTCTCCAGGCACGAGGAGTTTGTTTCTTCCTATGGTTGATGAGACAAGGATGTTATCGACAGCTCCGACACATAGCAAATCATCAATATTCATAATCAACGCATCCTGCGCGATACCCTTCCAGACACTTAAATCTCCTGTCTCTTTCCAATAGAGATAAGCCAAACTCGATTTAGTCCCTGCTCCGTCTGCATGCATTATATTGCAATACTGAGGATCGCCACCAAGAATATCGGGTATAATCTTACAGAATGCCTTAGGGAATATCCCCTTATCGATATTTTTAATGGCATTATGCACATCCTCTTTGGATGCCGAGACACCACGTGCTATATATCTTTCGTCCATCGTATTATGGTATTTTTCTTCTAACTAAAACTCGCTTGTGAAGTGAAAACGAATCTTCTTAAACTGCTCTTGAGCCATCTGAAGCATATAGTTACTCTCAGCAAGAAAGACATCTCTGCCCCACTTATCCTTTGCCATATACTGAACTTTACGCTTTTTGAACTCAACTATATCCTCATCTTCATCAGCATCAATCCAGCATGCCTTGTAGAGACTGATTCCCTCATAGCGACACGCTGCTCCATATTCATGCAGAAGACGATATTGTATCACTTCAAACTGCAAGGCTCCAACAGTTCCTATTATCTTTCTGTTATTGAACTGATGAACAAAGAGCTGAGCAACGCCCTCATCCATAAGCTGATCGATTCCCTTTGCCAACTGCTTTGACTTCATAGGATCGTCATTCTCAATATACTGGAACAACTCGGGAGAGAAACTCGGAATGCCTCGAAACTGTAGATTCTCACCCTCCGTCAGCGAATCCCCTATCTTAAAGTTTCCCGTATCAGGAAGTCCCACAATATCGCCTGGATAGGCCTCGTCTATGATACTCTTTTTGTCGGCCATGAAGGCTGTCGGACTGGAGAATCGAAGCTCCTTGCCCAACCCCACGTGCTTATAGGCTTTATTTCGTTCAAACTTACCACTACAAACCTTCACGAATGCTATACGGTTACGATGATTAGGGTCCATATTGGCATGAATCTTAAATACAAAACCCGAAAACGAAGGCTCGTCAGGACACACATCACGTGTCTCGGTATGAGAAACTCCAGGCTGAGGAGCAATACGGATGAAACAATCCAGCAACTCCTTGACACCAAAATTATTCAGTGCTGAACCAAAAAAGACTGGCGCGACCTCAGCTTTGAGATATGCATTGACGTCAAAATCATCATATACTCCAGCAACCAAATCGAGTTCGTCCCTAAGAGTCTGAGCCTGCTGTGCACCAACCTTCTCTTCTAATAGTTTGTCTCCCAAACCGTTTATGGATATACCCTCCTGCACGGTCTGCTTTGACGCTTCATAGAGGTAGAGGCTTCCATCAAATATATTGTAGACACCCTTGAATGTCTCACCATTGCCTATCGGCCAGCTTAGCGGACGTACGCCTATGTGCAACTCTTTCTCCAATTCATCAAGAAGATCAAACGAATCGCCGGATGGTCGGTCCATCTTGTTCACAAAGACCATCACAGGTGTATTGCGCATACGGCACACCTCCATCAGCTTGCGTGTCTGCGTCTCAACACCCTTTGCTGCATCCACAACGATGATAACACTATCAACAGCTGTCAGAGTGCGGAATGTATCCTCTGCAAAATCCTGATGACCAGGAGTATCAAGGATGTTAATCTTATAACCCTCATATTCAAATCCCATGACAGAGGTGGCAACTGAGATACCTCTTTGCTTCTCTATCTCCATAAAATCTGACGTGGCTGTCTTCTTAATCTTATTGCTCTTAACAGCACCCGCTACATGAATAGCGCCACCGAAAAGCAAGAGTTTTTCTGTTAATGTTGTCTTACCAGCATCAGGATGGCTGATGATAGCAAAAGTACGGCGCCTTTTTATCTCTTCTTGAAGGGACATATTGTGTTATACTGCAGATTGTATTATATCTTTTACTTTGGAGATTAACGAATCGCGATCTCCTTCATATTGTTTGATATCAATTTGTTGATGAATTGTGAGGGTAGCCCGACCTGGACGAAGTGTCGACACCGTCGCCCCCATCACTTTATATGTATCCTTGATTGATATAGGGAGTATCGGCAATTCCAAATCCATTGCCATCTTAAACGCCCCAGTCTTTAGTGGTCCCATCTCACGCCTCCCACTTCTATGGCCCTCCGGGAATATAACCACCGAGACACCATCAACGAGCTTCATCTTGGCCTCCTGCAAGCTCTTAAATGCATGTCGACCAGACCGTCTGTCAATGAAAATATGACCTAATACATAGCATGCAAAACCAAGAACTGGAACTTTTCTCAACTCCTGTTTTAAGATCCATCGAAAGTCTACTCCTAACGAGCCATACACAACAAATATATCGTATGCACTCTGATGATTTGCAACAATCACATATGATTGTCCCTTCTGTATATTCTCTCTTCCAACGACATTGACATGCATAGGCGTAACAAACTGCATGACACGTGCCCATACAATCCCGCACCATCCTGTTGCCTTCATACCAAACGGACGTGACAGGCATATCATCAGAGTCATTAGCACTGTCAATACTGCAAAGAGAGGCACGACAAAACAATATTTGTAGAGGCTATACATCAAGAAACTAAATTTGAAGCGCAAAGTTAGTAAAAAAACAAATACACCCTTTGAACTTCAAATGGTTTTATTTTTTGACTTCGCTATTGGAGTTATTTGTTATTTTGTCAGAATAAGATATACCGATATTACTACAAAACAACGAAACAACGAAAAACAAAAAAATTAGGTTAAAAACAAAATACATGTTCAATGTACAATTCTTCGCATTCATCGTTTCTGCACAAATAGCAAATTTCTTTGAGCAACACTATTTTTTACGCTATAGTATAAAAAAACCATTAAACATCACTATCTTTGAAGTTGTTAGAGAGACAAACATTATATGTTGTTGAATAGCTACTAACAACAAAACAACATAGATATGACCATGACAAGAAAAAATGCATTATATGCTACACTAATAATTAATCTGCTATGTTGCATCGACACATTCAGTCAGTCGATACACATTCTATACACAACTGACACACATGGTTCATTATTTCCATATGACTTCATAAAAGGCAAAGATATCTCCTACAGTTTAGCCAACGTAGCAACATACGTAGAGGGAGTTCGCGATACAGTCGACAATGTAATTCTATTAGACGCTGGAGATATCCTACAAGGAACGCCATCTGTATATTATTACAACTACATCTCGACAGATAGTCATATTATCCCCGCAATGTACAACTTTATCAAGTATGATGCGGTCTGTATTGGCAACCACGATATTGAAACTGGGCACGCCGTCTACGATAAGATTGTCGAACAGATGCATATACCTGTATTGGGATGCAATGCTGTAAACAAGGCTAATGGTGAGCCCTACTTTACTCCATATACTATTTTGGAAAGAGGAGGCAAGCGCATTGCCGTTATCGGACTTGTCACACCCTACATTCCCAATTGGCTTCCCGAGTTCTACTGGAGTGGCATTGAGTTCAAAGATATGATTGAGAGTGCTCAATACTGGATGGAGTATATCAAAAAGAACGAACGACCTGACGCAGTCATTGGGTTGTTTCATTCTGGATATGACTACTCTTACGACCACCAGGCTGCGGATGACAAGTGCAACGAAAATGCCTCCCTGCTTGTTGCAGAGCGGGTTGAGGGCTTTGATGTTGTTTTGATAGGACATGACCACAAGATATATAACAAGAACGTTAAGAGCCCGTCTGGACTCGAAGTAGCTATTTGTGATGCTGGGACAGGGAGTCGCTATATTGGAGATATAATAATGACTTTCAAGGACAATGACAGTCGTCCCGCGATAAGCGCCAAAGTAGTCTCTTTATCTGAAACTAAGCCTTCAGAACAATTCTCAAAACAATTTGAGAAACAGTTCAATGCAGTCAAGAGCTATTCCAATAAGAGCATAGGGTACCTCGCTGAAGAGATTCATGCTCTTGACTGTCTGTTTGGGAGCTGTAAGTTTTCAAATATAGTTCATGCCAGTATGCTCAAGCACTCAGGAGCAGACATTAGTTTTGCAGCCCCGCTCCTAATAGACGTCAATCTAAATAAAGACTCTTTGACAATAGGCAATATGTTCAGCATATACAAATATGAGAATATGATATCCGTCATATCCTTATCAGGTAAGGAGGTTAAGGATTACCTTGAGTATAGTTATGACAGCTGGGTATCGAACCCCGATGAAACGGGACACATACTGAAACTTGACAAAAAGAATCGTCTTGCATCGCGCTACTATAATTTTGATTCAGCTGCAGGCATAAAATATACTGTCAACCCGTTCAAACCTAAGGGGAAGCGTATAGAGATAATATCCATGCAAGATGGCACTCCATTTGACATGAGTAAGTCATACTCTGTTGCCATGACAAGCTATCGTTATAACGGTGGTGGAGGACATCTTCTGTATGGTATAGGCTTAGACAAAGCGACTATTCAGTCGAGAAACATCAGAAACATACTATCAGATTTGAGAGGACTGGTGGTTAAAGACTTCTCCGAAATGGGTGGAAACATAACAATACCTGACTTCGACAATTGGTCGTTCGTACCAGAATCTAAAGTCGAATTTTTCATAAACAACGACAAAGAACTTTTCTAAATCGCAATACAGCTTAAAATTTAGACCATGAAAAAAGCATTTAAGATTATTGGAGGCATACTGCTTGGCATTATAGCTGCAGTCATCATTCTCCCGATTGCATTCAGTGGCACATTAGAAAAAATAGCCAAAAAAGAGATTTCTAATTTTACCGACAACAAGGTTACAGTTGATTGGAACGACTTCTCGCTCTCCATTTTTTCCAGTTTTCCTGACGTCCGGGCTGGCATAGAGAAATTGGTCGTCGTTTGCAACGGTCGTTTCGAGGGCGACACCCTGCTCTTCATCGATAACTTCAAAGCCGATATGGACATCATGAGTGCTATTAATGGCAACTACAAAATCAACAAACTAATCGTTGATGGTCCAATGGTTCGTGGAGTTGTTGCTGCCGACTCAATAGCTAACTGGGACGTTATAGCATCCGACACAACTGCCATTGAAGAGCCTGACACTACAAACACATCACCTCTCAAACTGGCGCTTGAGATGGTTCAGATTTCAAAAGCAAAACTCGCTTACATTGACTCTACATCCAATATGTCCGCATTTATTGAAAACCTGAACCTGACACTATCTGGGGATATGGATGCTGACGTAACAACGCTCAAATTGGGACTCGACGTTGCGAGCCTGAACTTCTGGATGGACAAAATCAAATATCTATCCAATTCGACTATTGATTTTAATGCGCAAATCGAAGCCGACCTTGCCAACAACAAATATACATTCAGCGACAACACTCTAAACTTCAGTGGTATTCCACTTGAATTCGATGGATATGCGCAACTAATCGATTCTATAGTAGATATGGACATCAACCTAAAGGCCAAAGAGACAAGCTTCAAAACTATCCTTGCCCTCGTCCCTGAATATATAATGAAAGATGTTGAAGGACTCAAGACTGACGGGTCGCTGCAATTGTACGCACACGCAAAAGGCCAATACGTCAACATGGATCAAATTCCCGCAATAGACGCTGTATTCCAGATTTCAAATGGTCTCGTTAAATACCCAGATCTACCGAAACAACTATCCGACATCAATATAGATTTAGCCATCAACAACCCTGGAGGTCCAGCAGACATTACTACCATAGATGTCAACAAACTCCATTTCGACTTAGGTGGCAACCCATTCGATGTATCGCTCAACCTAAAAAAACCGATGTCGAATCCAACGTTTGCAGCCAATGCTAAAGGCACAATTGATTTAGGCTCACTCAAGGACGCTCTTCCCCTCGACAGCATGGCTATAGAAGGCATTGTCAATGCCGACCTTCGCATTTCATCCGACATGAAGGCCATTGAACAAGAACAATACGAAGACATAAATGCTTCTGGCTCCCTCGGATTGAAAGATTTCCACTTTGAAGGCTCTGCACTCCCTTCTGGTGCCGATATCAGCGAAGCTTTGTTGCGATTCTCACCAACAAATGTAGAACTAAATCCATTTAGTATAACCCTTGGCAAGAGCGACTTCTCGCTGACTGGCAAAGTAGAAGATTACCTTCAATACCTTCTTAAAGACGGAACTATCAAAGGCACTGCAAAACTGCAATCTAAATATATTGATGCTAACGAATTGATGCAGCTCACAGCATCAGAGCCTGACACGTCCTCGACACAAATCGCAGCTGAGGAACCTGCTCCTGCAAGCGTGATAGAAGTCCCTAAGAATATAGATTTTACATTCATAACAGGTATTGACAAGATTCTATATGACAATCTAAACATTGAAAATGTCAGAGGTACAATCATCGCAAAAAATGGCATAGCAACCCTTTCCAATCTTAATCTCGATATGTGTGACGGCACCATCGGTCTTACTGGCAAGTACAACCCAACAGTTGTTACAAAACCAACGATAGATATGGATATCAATATGAAGAAGGTAGATATCAATAAACTGACCAACTCCATATCAACCATCGACTCGCTTCTACCAATTGCTCGAAAAACTCATGGTAAAGTATCAATCAACCTTGACGTTGTAGCCGACCTCGACACAACTATGTCGCCAGTTCCCAAAACAATAAACGGCAAAGGGTCGTTCAGCTCCGAAAGCATAGGCATTAAAGAGTCGGACTTCCAGAGCAAATTGTCGACAGTTATGGGAAATACAAAATACAACGACTTGACAATCAAGGATGCAGCATTCAATTTCAATATCAATGACGGCAATATAATCGTCGACCCATTCGATATGAAGTTGTTCAATAAGACGGCAACATTCAGCGGACAGCAAGGACTTGATCAAAGTATGAATTACCTACTGACAATGCCTACTGCTCGCGAAGATCTGGCAGGACTTCTCTCATCTGCAGGAATAAGTGCTTCGACATGGAGCCAGGGTGCCGACATCCCACTTGGTATAAAGATAGGTGGAACGCTGACATCTCCCGACATAAAGCTTGATCTCGATGCCGCAAAAGATGCCATAATCGGCGAGGTAAAAGAACAAGCCAAAGAGAAAGTTCAGGAAGAGGCAGGTAAGCTTCTCGACAAAGCTGCTGAAAAACTCGGCGACAACGAAAAAACTAAAGACGCCGTCAACAAACTAAAAGGTCTGTTTGGCAAAAAGAAGTAACCAAGACAATATTGACATCATAATAAGAGGGGACCTCTATTCACGAGGTCCCCTCTGTTGCTAACTTTCAAACACTAAAACACCAACATATAATATTATGCTGTAAACAAAACACACATCATCCGCCATACTATTTAAGGGGTTTTGTAATATCTCTGGCTATTTGCGCATTCGCCAGATAATCAAAACAACATAACAGATGAAAATAGTATTCTGCCCCATTAATTATCTTCACAGACACATTAATAGTTGTTTTACAAATTTGTATAGGTTGACAATGCAAATGTCAGCATTATAAACCATACGATTGTAAAAACTATGTACACAACAATGTGCCAGAATGTTAAAAGCAAGGATGGGAATAGTATATTTTTGGTAATCGAATGTTAAAAGCAAAAACAATAATATTTCACATAACACTCATTTTCAAAAAAATACACACACAATACTTATCAAAAGAGAAAAGAGAGAACCTCATCCATCCTAACATCAAATTTACCCACTGGGATATCTTCCATCAACTGACAATTAAAGCAGACACCAACCTTAGAAGCCCCCTTATAGGAAGCCAGCATTCTATCGTAATACCCCTTTCCTCTTCCAAGACGCAAGCCCTCCTTAGTAAAGGCAAGCCCTGGCACAACGAAGCAAATGTCGTTCATACTAAAATCCGAAGGCAAAAGGATTTCATCCGAAGCAGGTTCCCAAATACCGAATAGAGGCTCTTGTCTCATCGACTCTCGGCCTTCATAACGACACAAAACCATATTGCAATCATCAGTTATTCGGGGCAGATAGACATTTTTACCTCTCAAAAGAAGAACATCGACAGCTGGGCGTATATCAACCTCATCTGGCATAGACCAAAAAGCAACAACACATCGTGCCTCTGCTATTCTTTTGTTACTTAAAATTTGTGCACAGATAAATTCCGACTCACGAAGAGCCCCATCCGCACTCATAAGCCTCAACTGACTCTTCACAAACGCACGTAACTGCTGCTTCTCCACAACAATTAATCACCTATGCATTACGTTCCCGAACAGTCTCTGCTCGCAGAACCATAGGACTGGCACTTATCTCAGCGTTCTGTCGTCTGTTCTTGTACACATCAATCGCAAGCCATATTGCCGCTCTCATAGAATCAGGCGTTGCCTTTCCTTGTCCAGCTATATCATATGCTGTCCCATGACCAGGAGCCGTACGCACAAATGGCAAACCAGCAGTATACGAGACACCACACTCCAATGCAAGAGATTTAAATGGTGCTACACCCTGGTCATGATACATAGCAAGAACACCATCAAACTTATTCAGTACATCCGAGCCGAATATGGCATCCGCCGAGTATGGACCCATGGCAAAAATACCCTCTTCAGACGCCTGCTCAATTGCCGGAATTATCACCTCCTCCTCCTCAGAGCCAAGCAGACCACAATCGCCCGCATGAGGATTCAACCCCAATACAGCTATTCGAGGACGTCGTATGGTAAAGTCTTTCTGAAGTGACGCATTAAAAATTCTGAGTTTTTCAAGAATCCTATCTTTAGTAATATAATTAGGCACCTGAGCTATTGGCATATGTCCAGCGACTATTCCAACCCTAACATTACCAGCGATATTGAGCATTAACGATTTCGCCCCATTGCCTACCTCTGATTGCAAAAACTCGGTCTGGCCAGGAAACCTGAAGTTATCGCCTTGAATATTCTTGTTGTTAATGGGTGCAGTCACCAGAATATCAATTTTTCCACTCTTCAAATCAGTTACCGCAGCCTTCAACGACTCGTACGCTGCCAAGCCTCCAGCCTGCGTCGAAATGCCAGGCTCCACATGAACATTATCATCACCACAGGAGACAACATTTATTCTGCGTGCATGAGCCTCCTCTGCCCCCCTGACAATATTCAGATTGAATGATGATACCTCTATATTCTTACGGTAAAATCCCATAGCCTTAGGTGAGCCGTATACAATAGGAATGAAACTGTCCAAAATCTCAGGTTCCCCTAATGCCTTAACTATAACCTCCAACCCTATACCATTAATGTCGCCTTGGGTTATCCCGACCCTTATTACTGGATTGGAGTTATACTGCTGAGGGAGCTGACTGTCGTCGCTACCAACATTATCATTATATGCGCTTGAATAACGATCTTGTCTATTGTCCATAATTAATTCTGATTGCTTGTATCTTTACCTTTTACCTGTATTGTGTACATGATAGCCTCAAGTTGTCGCAACAGATTGCGCTTCTTTTCACGTGAAGGATAATAGACATAACCATCGGTCACTATCACCCTACTGTTCTCAGCATCATAATGAGCTCTCAAGACGAAAGGCCCTCCCATGGCATAACCTTCCATCCTCCACAATCCACGCAGCTCTGCCACTTGCATTCCATTGTGCGTACCTGACTTATAAACTATCTCATCCAGTCCATAGCGAATTTCAGTACACATATACGAACCCGCTGGACCTCCTACATTCTTTCTTAACAACTTGTCGCGCTTATCAAGAATATACTCTTTGGAAAGGCTTCCCTCACCAATATAGGGAAAGTCATATACCATCAAAGCACATTGGTATTCGTCTGTATCGATACGAACCCAACTCAAATCATTTGAATCGACTGGTTTACAACGTGTAAACAAATTTGGGACAGTTATTTCAATGCCCCATTTCTTTCCTATTTCATCACTAAGAGCGACATTTTTAATCTTCTTATCATACGAAATCAACCGATCACGCTCACTCTTAACCAAATAGCTAAGTATCTTGATATGATTATCCTGTAATGTCTTAAGCAACGCTGCCTTGGAACGAGACTGAACCAAGACATACGCCTGAGGATATGCCCATACATCATTATAGAAATGAACAGTATCACTCTTCAGCGAGGCATCGACTTCCACAACGAGCATATTACGAAATGTCTTCATCAAATTATCAAGGTACGCCGCTGGAATAGTCGTCATATCAAAAAGAGGCTCTGGAGCACTAAGCCCAACAAAGGACTCTGTCAGCATCGCTCTCAGATACACCCCTGACGTATCTCTCTTAACATCATCATTAATAACTACAAGAACCTCACCATTGCGCCCAGTCACCGATGGCAAAGAGCTACGATCTGCCTTTGTCGAACCGCCTTCTGATGAACCCGAATTACACGACACAAGAGCCGCGAATACCACTAATATAATAGTGACATATATATGCCTTACATTAATACCCACACCACACATATTTCAAAAGTGTTTTATAATGATGAGTGCGAATTTACACAAATAATCTGTTTCTGGCAAATTGTCAGATTGAACTCTACATGGTTTTATCCAAACACTCAATCTTTTTCACGATTAATCAAAAAAGAGCACTATTTATATTGTCATTAAATAAGAAATGCTTATTTTTACGCAGTCTATTTAACGACATTTAAACATGGCAACAACAACAGCTGTAAGTGATGATTCGGTGCGGGATACAGTAAAAAAGATTTTTACGGAGTATCTTGTGAAACACGAACACCGCAAGACCCCTGAGCGCTACGCAATCCTTGATGAAATCTATACACGTTCGGGGCATTTTGACGTAGAGGCTCTTTACAAATTCATGAAAGAGAAGAATTACAGAGTTTCACGTGCTACTCTATACAACACAATCGAACTTCTACTCGACTCCAAGCTTCTTGTCAAGCATCAGTTTGGTAAGAATATGGCTCAATTTGAAAGGACATACGGCAACGCTCCCCACGATCATCTGATATGCACGAACTGCGGAAAGATATTTGACACTACTGACAGCAATATTGACAGCATAGTAAAGGAGATAGCTATAAACGCAGAGTTTACCGCTTCGCATCACTCGCTCTACATCTACGGCACCTGCGCAGAATGCCAGGGCCTGCACAACGAGAACCTCTTTGACTACAGCATTACCCCAAATAAAAGTTGATGATTTCATGCAATCCTAAAAAATATCGTCTAACGTTCAGTATATAAACATAAAATTGCTAACTTAGCACATCGGAATCAAAAACTATTTTGATTCCGAATTTTTTGTGTGTTTATAAGCAATACACACACACGTAGTAAACCAAGTAATACAATATAATGAAAGTAGACGTTCTTTTGGGACTTCAATGGGGTGACGAGGGCAAAGGTAAGATTGTTGATGTTCTCACTCCAAACTATTCTGTAGTGACACGTTTTCAAGGCGGCCCAAACGCTGGCCATACTCTTGAATTCGAGAATCAAAAATATGTACTTCGCTCCGTTCCATCTGGTATTTTTCAGGGCGACAAGATTAACATCATTGGCAATGGCGTCGTTTTAGACCCAGCACTCTTCAAAGCAGAAATTGAGCAGTTGGAGCAGAGTGGTCACAAACTAACAGAACGTTTACTCATCTCCCGCAAAGCCCACCTTATACTTCCCACTCACCGACTCCTTGACGCAGCTCTTGAGCAGGCAAAAGGAAAAGGAAAGATTGGCACCACTGGCAAAGGCATAGGTCCGACCTATACCGACAAGATTTCTCGCAACGGACTACGTGTAGGCGACATTGAAAAGAATTTTGAGGAGAAATACAAGAACGCAATAGAAAGGCATAAAGAGATTCTCTCGCACTACGACTTCGAGTATGATCTTGCACCAATCGAGAAAGAGTGGTTGGCTGGCGTTGAGAAGCTTCGTCAGTTCACCTTTATTGATAGCGAGCAATACATAAACAAGACTCTCGACTCTGGCAAAGGCATACTCGCGGAGGGTGCACAAGGCACCATGTTGGATGTTGACTTTGGCTCTTATCCGTTTGTGACATCAAGTAATACCATAAGCGCCGGAGCATGCACGGGATTGGGAGTCTCGCCACGACGCATAGGTGAAGTATTTGGAATATTCAAAGCATACTGCACCAGAGTTGGTTCTGGACCTTTCCCTACAGAACTCGAAGATGCAATAGGCGAAGAGCTTCGCAAACTCGGACATGAATTCGGGGCCGTGACGGGCCGTCCACGTCGCTGTGGCTGGATTGACCTGGTTGCACTGAAATACGCTGTAACAATTAATGGCGTATCGCAACTTATCATGATGAAGAGCGATGTACTTGACCAATTCAAGACTATCAAAGCATGCGTTGCCTATAAGGTCAATGGCATCGAGACTAAAGATTTCCCTTTCGATATAAACGAAGGCGTCGAGCCTATTTACAAGGAGTTCCCAGGCTGGTGCACCGACATGACAAAGACTACATCAGAGAGCCAGTTCCCAAAAGAATATTCTAACTATATCAAATTTATAGAAGAGTACCTTGGTGTCCCCGTAAAATTCGTCTCTGTCGGCCCTGACCGCGAGCAGACTATCAAACGATAGAGACATACCCATTAACAAAGAGTACGGCGGAGCGGCTACAGCACAATCCGCCGTATTGCTTTTCTGAACAGATATCTGACTTTTCTCTTCAGATGATTATTTTTACGAATCCAAGAACCAACCTATCTCTTTAAAATTTTCCGCATGGACCTAAGAGAGGACTTCCTTAAATATCTGCGTTACGAGAAACGATGTTCTCCTCTTACTATCGTTGCATACCGCAACGACCTTAATCTTTTCAACGACTTTATAGAGGAGAGAACCAACCATGACGACAACACCCAGGCCTCATCGCAATCCGTAAGACGCTTCATCATGAACCTCCTTGCAGAAGGAATGAAAGAGAGGTCAGTCAATAGAAAAATCGCTTCTATTCGTAGCTACTACAGATTTCTGATGCACGATGAAGTGATAAGCAAGAATCCATGTGACTTGATAGAGAACGTCAAGACACCTAAATCACTACCCATCTTTGTTCAAACACAAGAAATGGACGAGCTTCTCGACGACATAGATTTTCCTGACACTTTTGAAGGATGTCGCGACCATATGATTCTTGAGTTGTTCTACATGACTGGAATGCGTCTGTCTGAGTTAGTTAACCTGACACCTGCGAGCATAAACTTTGGTATGCACTACATCATGGTACTTGGAAAGAGAAATAAAGAACGAATAATTCCATACACAAATGTTTTGGAATCCGATTTAATTATGTATCTTAGTCGCAGAAAAGAAGAGTTTAGTGGAGCATTCGGTGTCAACGACCCTCTTTTCATTACACTGAAGGGCGAGAAAGTATATCCAAAACTAATATACAACATTGTCCACAACTACCTTTCAAGGGTAACATCAGTGTCGCGAAAGAGTCCTCATGTTCTTAGGCATTCGTTTGCAACTGCGCTTCTTAACAACGGAGCTGACATAATGGCTATAAAAGAGCTACTCGGTCACTCCAGTTTAGCAGCAACGCAGATTTACACTCACAACGACTTCAAACAACTGAGTAATATATATCACAACGCCCACCCTTGGGGCAGTAATAAATAAGGAGGAAAGAGCTATGAAAATCGACATTCAATCGTTGCATTTCGATGCATCGCAGCAACTCAAGGAGTTTGCTAATCACAAAGTATCAAAACTTGAACATTTTTTTGATGGCATCATATCAGCAGATGTAGTATTAAGTCTTGACAAGGCCGACAATACCGAGAACAAGGTAAGTAAAATCACTCTCGGCGTAAGTGGCGATGTTCTTGTAGCAGAAAAGCAGTGCAAGACATTTGAAGAGGGAATCGACCTTGCATGCGATGCTCTTCGCCGTCAGCTCCAAAAATATAAGGAGCAGAAATAACAAGATTGTTCACTGAGTAACGATAACTTAACTAAGGGCCGGACTCTACGAGTAGCCGGCCCTTTTTCTCGCAAAGCAATGACACAAAGTTCTGCAAACGACATTCAGTCGACATACATAAATCATATTTGTCATTCATTGAACCTCCACACTTCAAACGTCAGAGGCACTATAAATCTGCTCGATGAGGGAGCTACAATTCCATTCATTGCCCGATACCGTAAAGAAGTGACTGGTGGCATGGACGAAGTACAGATAGGATCCGTCAAAGATTTATATACACAATATAAAGATGTAGAAACCAGACGTCAGACGATTCTCAAGACTATCGACGAACAAGGGAAATTGACGACTGAACTCAAAAAGCAAATTGAAACAACATGGGACAGCACAACTCTTGAGGATCTATACCTACCTTACAAGCCAAAGAGAAAGACCCGGGCAACGAAGGCAAGAGAGAATGGACTTGCCCCTCTTGCAGAAATCATACTAAAAGGCTCTTCGCGCGACTTATACTTAGAAGCAGAGAGATATGTCAGTGATAATGTCGCAACAGCTGAAGAGGCACTTCAGGGAGCGCGCGACATTATTGCCGAACTAATCAGCGAGGACCAAATGTCGCGCGATATGGTAAGACTCGCCTTCAAACATACAGCCCAAATCCATTCACATGTCATCAAAGGAAAAGAGGAAGATGGAAATAAATACTCCGACTACTTCCAACTCGAAGAGTCACTTTCTAAAATGCCTGCACATCGTCTTCTTGCTATACGAAGAGCTGAGAATGAAGGCTTTATCAAAGTCAGAATAGTCCCTCGCGATAATACTCAGGCCTTAGAACGCATTGAGAGAAGATATACAAGAAACATATTCAACGAATCGTCTAAGCATATCAAAACGGCAATACGCGATTCTTACGACAGATTATTAGAACCACAAATCGAGACAGAATTCAGCATATCCAGTAAATTTGATGCCGACACCGAAGCCATACGTGTTTTCAGGGATAATCTTCGACAGCTACTACTTGCTGCGCCTCTCGGACAAAAAAAGGTGTTAGCCTTAGACCCTGGATTCAGAACTGGTTGCAAAGTTGTCTGCTTAGATAAGCATGGAGCACTTCTTCACCACTCCGTTATATACCCGCATCCCCCCAAATCAGACATTGCTGGATCCCTTTCTACACTCAGAGAGTTTATCAAACGATATGACATTGAAGCCATCGCAATCGGGAATGGGACAGCAAGCCGCGAAACGGAACAGGTAGTTCGACAAATCGACCCGACAAATTCGCTCCAGATATTTGTGGTTAGTGAAGATGGTGCAAGTATCTATTCTGCATCGAAGACCGCTCGCGAAGAGTTCCCCAATGAAGATGTCACAGTTAGAGGAGCCGTCTCAATAGGAAGACGCTTAATGGACCCACTCGCTGAACTGGTGAAAATTGACCCAAAAAGCATTGGCGTCGGACAGTATCAACACGATGTTGACCAAACGCGACTGAAAAATGCGCTCGATGAAGTCGTTACATCATGTGTAAATATCGTAGGGGTTGATGTTAATACAGCATCAAAGGAACTCCTGACATACATTTCTGGATTAGGTCCGCAACTTGCTCAGAATATCATAACTTACAGAAATGAAAATGGCGCATTCACATCTCGCGCCCAACTGAAAAAGGTTCCTCGACTTGGTGACAAAGCCTTCGAGCAGTGCGCAGGATTTCTTCGCATCAACGGTGCAAAGAATCCTCTCGACAACTCTGCAGTTCATCCCGAGTCATATCCTATTGTCGAAAAGATGGCAAAAGACCTAAACTGTAACGTCATCGACCTTATCAATAATCCTGAAACAAGAAAAAAGATTGTTCTTAGAGATTACATAACAGAGAGTGTTGGGCTACCGACACTCACCGACATACTTTCCGAATTAGAGAAACCTGGTAGAGACCCTCGTCAAACCATTGAAGAATTTCATTTCGCTGAAGGCATCAATACCGTTGACGACCTCCAGCCAGGTATGGTTCTACCAGGTATCGTCACAAACATAACAGCGTTCGGAGCTTTCGTTGACATAGGTGTACATACAGATGGACTGGTGCATATTTCGGAGGTTTCTGATAAATTTATCAAAGACATCAACAGCGTATTAAAACTGCACCAACACGTCAAAGTAACTATTACAGGCATCGATCGTATACGTAACCGTATAAGTCTTTCTATGAAAAATAAATAAACTACATAATATATATGGTAAAAATCAACATAACAAACATTGGCAAAATCATAGAGATAGAAGCCGGTAAAACGCTCGGCGAGATTGCTGCTGAGCTAAAAATAAAACTAAAATACTCTATCCTTGGAGCTATTGTCAACAACAAAACAATGGGTCTCACATACAGAATATACCAGCCCAAAAGAATAACATTCTTCGACATAACACATCCTGAGGGTTTAAGGACGTACACGCGCTCTCTACGATTCATGCTGTACGCTGCTTTGAAGGACACACTTCCTCATGCGAAGCTGGAGATCCGGCACTCCGTATCGAGAGGCCTCTACTGCGAAGTCTTTCAGAACGGAATCGCTTCTATATCCAACGTCGAGATAGAGAAAGTTAGAGACAGAATGCGCCAACTCACAAAATTGGCCCTTCCTATTATTCGTCAGGAACTTGAAACTTCGCAAGTTCTTGATATGATTAAGGAACACGACGAACAGAGACGTCTCCTCGAAGGGCATGGCGATATATACACGACAATTCACACATTGGAACAACATAATGCAGTGCTATACGGAGACCTGGTTCCTAACACTGGTATTATTGATGTGTACGACCTTACGCCATATCACAATGGCATGTTACTATCCCTTCCCGAGACATCTAACCCTGAACAAGTTGCGCAGATAACAAAACAGGATAAGATGTTCTCTGTCTTCATCGAATTCGACCAGTGGCTTAAGGCCCTTAAGATACAAAACCTTGCCGACCTTAACGAGGCCATCTCAAACGGACAAGGGAATAAGGTACTTCAAGTAGCTGAAGCCCTTCACGAAAAGAAAATTGCTGCAATAGCCGATCAAATTGCAAACCGACCAAATGTCAAATTCATTATGATAGCAGGTCCATCTTCAAGCGGCAAAACGACATTCAGCAAACGACTTGCTCTTCAGCTTATAGTCAATGGAATAACGCCTGTCAATCTGTCGATTGATGACTACTTCGTCAATAGAGAGCTTACACCACGTGACGCAAATGGTGATTATGATTTTGAGGCGGTTGAGGCTATTGACGTCAAACTTTTCAACCAACAATTAACACAACTTCTTAATGGTGAAGAGGTTGAAATTCCTAAATTCAATTTCAAAACTGGCTCTCGTTACTATGACGGAACAAAACTTCAAATGCATGAGGGCGACGTACTTGTAATAGAGGGGACTCACGCCCTTACGCCTCAACTTACATATCTTGTTCCTAAAGAATCAAAATTCGGAATTTACATCTGCCCTATGGCCTCTATTAACATGGATGGTATATCCCGAATCCATACTACTGATAACCGTCTCATACGACGCATGGTCAGAGACTACAAGACGAGAGGCTATTCAGCTTCTGATACTATTGCAAGATGGCCAAGCGTCCGTCACGGAGAGGATGTTCATATCTACCCAAATCAGGAGTTTGCCGACGTAATGTTCAACACTGCTTTGTGCTATGAACTGTCGGTCCTCAAAGCTCAGGCTGAGCCCATATTGTTAGAGGTAGCACGAAATTCCGAGCAATATGCCGAGGCACGTCGCTTGCTAAGGATGCTCTCGTACGTTAAGAGTCTCAAACCAGAGAATATTCCCCCGACATCAATTCTCAGAGAGTTCTTAGGCGGAAGTTCTTTTGAATACTAAAATCATAGGCAGTTTGCAGCATTAAAGGCATCCTTTATGTGCTCCAGCTGGAAGGGAGGTTTATAGCCTACCAACGATATAACGTCGAAACGAGCATTACCACGAAAGCTCTTCTGACGACAATAAACATCAGCGCAGGAAACGATATTCTTCATTTTCTGCGCTGTTATTGCTTCTAATGGTGACCCAAAATCTGATGTCGCTCTTGTCTTGACCTCAATGAAAACCAACTGTTTTCCATCAAGAGCTATTACATCAAGATCCTTATGTGCCAATTTCCAATCTCGCTCCACAATGACATATCCATTCAACTGAAGATAGCTACACGCATAATCCTCACCCAACTTCCCCAATTCATTGTGCTGTGCCATACAAATTAACGCAAGCGATTCAGACTTCTAATCAACTCCTCATCTTTTCTGATTTTTCCATATGCACCAATCAGCAAGATTGAAGAGACAAGTGGCAATGACAACGACCAGTGGAAATGCCAATTCATGTCAAGAGAATTTGCCACAAGAATATTGCTTAGCAACATAATGATAGCCAAGGCTATTGATAATGTAGCACATATAGTTGAAACTCTCATCTGAAGCAAGCGATTTCTATATAGAAAAATCGCAAGAAAGGAGAGTAATGTCGTGATAGATAGCATTATAGCCAAAGGCCACAAGTAAATTAGCACTCCCCCGTTAATAGCATCTACAACACTATAGAAAGTAATATTCACTAACCCTATCTCACCAGATATATGTCCCAAATCAATAAAAAACAACGATGTAAGGGCTGCCACAGCCAATAATATATATATTGTTTGAATTCTTTGTATCATACCATTTATACTTACTTATAGTTTTTGTTAGCAACAGCAAAAATAAGCATTATATTCTAACGAAAAAGCCCATCACTGATTTTTCAGCAATGGGCTCCTTTTTATAGTAAATTCATTATGCCATTAAATCAGCATGTGTACGATGGTTCACGTGGATATCAAGATCATCTTTTGAGCCCACGATATCATCACCCAAACGAGGAGTTCCAGTACCTGCTGGAATCAAGTGACCGCAGATAACGTTCTCCTTCAAGCCAAGCAGATAGTCCTCTTTAGCCATAATTGCTGCCTCGTTAAGCACCTTGGTAGTCTCCTGGAATGAAGCGGCCGACATGAAACTCTTCGTTCCGAGTGCTGCACGCGTGATACCTTGAAGAATCTGACTTGAAGTAGCTGCAACGGCATCGCGAGCCTCTACAAGCTTAAGATCCTTACGCTTGAGTTGTGAATTCTCATCACGAAGTCGACGTGCCGATACAATCTGACCGGCATGGAGATTAGTAGAATCTCCAGCATCGAGGATAACCTTCTTACCCCAAAGGCTATCATTCTCCTCCATAAAGTCAATCTTATCGACAACCTCTTTCTCAAGGAAGTTAGAATCGCCTGGATCGTCAATCTCAACCTTGCGCATCATCTGACGCACAATGATTTCGAAGTGCTTATCATTAATCTTAACACCCTGGAGGCGATATACATCCTGAACTTCATTAACTATGTACTCCTGAACAGCGGTAGGACCAAGTATAGCGAGAATATCTGATGGTGTTATTGCGCCCTCAGACAAACGTGTACCTGCACGCACATAATCCTCTTCCTGTACGAGGAAGTCCTTGGTTGTCGGTATCAGATACTTCTTCTGTTCACCTGTCTTCGCAGTGATGATAATCTGACGGTTACCACGTATCATCTTACCGAATGAGACTGTACCATCAATCTCTGCAACAACAGCAGGATTACTTGGGTTACGAGCCTCAAAGAGCTCGGTAACTCGTGGGAGACCACCAGTGATATCACCAGCACCCTTAGACGCTGAACGTGGAGTCTTTGCAATTGTCATACCTTGACGAATATCCTCGCCCTCAGAAACTGCAACATGAGCACCTACAGGCAATGTATAGCGACGAAGTTCCGTTCCATCATTATCGACAATATGAATTTCAGGACTTGACTTCGTTCTGTCGTGGCTCTCAATGATAACCATCTCCGTGAAGCCTGTCATCTCATCGGAAACTTCCTTATAGTTGACACCTTCATACATATTGACGAACTTAACGCGACCTGTCTTCTCTGTGATGATAAGACCATTATATGGATCTGTCTCGCATATCACTGTACCCTTGGTAATCATCTGACCCTCCTTAACGAAGAGCTTAGAACCATGAGGGATAGGATGAGTAGCAATTACATTATCACGACGCTCTGGATTAACGATACGCAACTCAGTCTGACGGCTGAGAACGACATCCATCTCCTTACCATTCTCATCAGTGTAAGGAACACTACGCAACTCCTCGATTTCAACCAAACCATCATACTTAGATACGATGTTGTTGTCCGACGACACATTAGATGCCACACCACCGACGTGGAATGTACGGAGCGTCAACTGTGTACCAGGCTCACCGATAGACTGAGCTGCTATGACACCAACAGCCTCTCCAAGATGTACCATTCGACCAGTTGCAAGGTTTCGGCCATAACACTTAGCACATACACCATGCTTTGATTCACATGTGAGTACTGAGCGTATCTCAACCTTTTCAATTGGTGACTCCTCTATAATCTGAGCCTTAACCTCTGTAATCTCTTCACCAGCACCAACTATCAACTCGCCAGTAAGTGGATGATATACATCATGTACTGAGACACGACCAAGAATGCGCTCGTAGAGCGATGCAACCTCCTGATCATTATTCTTGATAGCTGTACATGTCAAACCTCTAAGTGTTCCACAATCGTCTTGAGTTATAATCACATCGTTCGATACATCAACGAGACGACGTGTCAAGTAACCAGCATCGGCAGTCTTCAATGCAGTATCAGCAAGACCCTTACGTGCACCGTGAGTAGAGATAAAGTACTCAAGAGCAGAGAGACCCTCCTTAAAGTTGGCAAGGATAGGGTTCTCAATAATCTGACCACCCTCAGCACCAGACTTCTGTGGTTTTGCCATCAAACCACGCATACCACAAAGCTGACGTATCTGCTCCTTAGAACCACGGGCTCCAGAGTCAAGCATCATATATACTGAATTGAATCCCTGACGATCACTCGACAACTGTTTCATCAATATGTCAGTCAATTCAGCATTGACATGAGTCCAAATATCAATAACCTGATTGTATCGTTCGTTATTGGTGATAACGCCCATGTTGTAGTTGCTCATGACAACCTCAACATCCTCGTTACCCTTTTGAACTATCGACTCCTTCTCTGCTGGTATAATAACATCCGAGAGGTTAAACGACAAACCACCTTCAAACGCCATACGATAACCCATATTTTTCACAGCATCAAGAAATTCTGCTGTCTTAGGTATACCACATACCTTCTGAACATGGCTAATTATATCTCGTAGAGACTTCTTAGTAATAAGCTTATTTATATATCCAGCCTCAGGAGGAACAACCTTATTGAAGAGAATTCGGCCGACCGTGGTCTTAATCATCTTAAGAACAATCTTACCATTCTCATCAACATCATGAGTACGGACCGTAACCTCAGCGTGAAGTTCAGCTCTCTTCTCATTATATGCTATCTCAGCCTCTTCTGGAGAGTAGAATACCAACCCCTCACCCTTAGCTCCAGAACGTGGTTTGGTTATGTAGTACAAACCAAGAACCATATCCTGCGATGGCACAGTGATTGGTGCACCATTAGCTGGATTCAGAATATTCTGAGAAGCAAGCATCAGCAACTGAGCCTCCAACACAGCAGCATTTCCAAGTGGCAAATGTACTGCCATCTGGTCACCATCGAAGTCGGCATTGAAAGCCGTTGTTGCAAGAGGATGCAATTGAATAGCCTTACCCTCAATCATCTTTGGCTGGAAAGCCTGAATACCCAAACGGTGAAGTGTTGGTGCACGGTTTAGAAGAACTGGGTGGTTCTTCATAACGTTCTCGAGAATATCCCAAACTACTGGCGACTTCTTGTCGACAATCTTCTTTGCCGACTTAACAGTCTTCACGATACCACGCTCAATGAGTTTGCGGATAATGAAAGGCTTATATAACTCCGCTGCCATGTACTTAGGAAGTCCGCATTCATTCATACGGAGTTCAGGACCTACGACAATTACGGAACGAGCAGAATAGTCAACACGTTTACCCAAAAGGTTCTGACGGAATCGTCCCTGCTTACCCTTCAAGCTATCGCTCAATGACTTAAGGGCACGATTCGAATCAGTCTTAACCGCATTCGACTTACGTGAGTTATCAAACAATGAGTCGACTGCCTCCTGAAGCATACGTTTCTCATTGCGGAGAATAACCTCTGGAGCCTTTATTTCAATCAGTCGCTTAAGACGGTTGTTTCGTATGATTACCCTACGATAGAGATCATTGAGATCTGATGTAGCAAAACGGCCACCATCCAGAGGAACAAGCGGACGCAACTCAGGTGGAATCACTGGAACGACCTTAACAACCAACCACTCAGGCTGGTTTGCACCATGCGATGCTCGGAACGACTCAACAACCTGCAAGCGCTTAAGAGCCTCATTCTTGCGCTGCTGTGATGTCTCACGATTTGCAGAATCTCTCAGACTATATGCAAGTTCATCAAGGTCTAAGCGTTTCAATAGCATCTCGAGAGCTTCAGCACCCATCTTGGCAATGAACTTGTTTGGATCATCATCCTCAAGATACTGGTTATCCTTGGGTAGTCTGTCCATCAACTCAACATACTCCTCTTCGCTCAAGAAATCAAGAGTGTTTACTGGATGCGTCTCGTCATTAGCTAAAACACCAGGCTGAACAACTACATATCGCTCGTAATACACAATTGCATCAATCTTCTTTGAAGGAAGACCAAGCAAGCAACCAATCTTATTTGGCAACGACTTAAAATACCAGATATGAGCGACAGGGACAACAAGTTGGATATGTCCCATGCGCTCGCGGCGTACCTTCTTCTCCGTCACCTCTACGCCGCAACGATCACATACGATACCCTTATAACGAATACGCTTATACTTACCGCAATGACATTCATAATCCTTTACAGGACCAAAAATGCGCTCACAAAAGAGTCCGTCTCGTTCAGGTTTGTATGTACGATAGTTGATGGTCTCTGGCTTGAGGACCTCACCACTCGATAAATCAAGTATCTCCTCTGGTGAAGCAAGACCAATAGAGATCTTTGAGAAGTTACTTTTTGTTTTTTGTTCTCTTCTAAACGCCATATTAAGTAGAGAGTTAATTTTTTACTTATTCAAGTGTGACACTCAAACCGAGGCCACGCATCTCATGGAGGAGCACATTAAGTGACTCTGGAATACCAGGAGTTGGCATAACATCGCCCTTAACAATAGCCTCATAAGCCTTTGCGCGTCCCATCACATCATCAGACTTAACTGTGAGTATCTCTTGGAGTATATTCGCTGCGCCGAATGCCTCGAGCGCCCAAACCTCCATCTCTCCGAAACGCTGTCCACCGAACTGAGCTTTACCTCCAAGTGGCTGCTGGGTAATAAGAGAGTAAGGACCAATTGAACGAGCGTGCATCTTATCATCAACCATGTGTCCCAACTTAAGCATGTAAACAACGCCAACAGTTGCTGGTTGATGGAACCTTTCGCCAGTACCTCCATCATACAGATATGTACGACCTACATCAGGAACACCAGCCTTACGAGTAAGTTCTGTAATCTGATCCAGAGATGCTCCGTCAAATACTGGTGTAGCATACTTCTGACCAAGGATACGACCTGCCCATCCGAGAACTGTCTCATATATCTGACCAAGGTTCATACGTGATGGCACACCCAGAGGGTTAAGTACTATATCAACAGGAGTACCATCATCAAGGAACGGCATATCCTCAAGACGAACTATACGAGACACGATACCCTTGTTACCGTGACGTCCCGCCATCTTGTCACCTACGCGAATCTTACGCTTCTTGGCAATGTATACCTTGGCTATCTGCATAATGCCAGAAGGAAGTTCATCTCCGATTGTAGCGTTATATGTCTTACGCTTCTCTATCGACTCAAACTCCTTATACTTCATGCGATAGTTGTGAATCACACGATAGATGAGTTCATTATTATTCTTGTCAGTTGTCCACTTTTGCGGATTGACATTCATATAATCAATATCCTGGAGGATATTCTTAGTAAACTTAACGCTCTTGGCTACTACCTCTACACCATAAACGTCCTTAACACCCTGAGATGCCTTACCGCTTATGAGAGATGTCAATTTTTCAATAAGTATTCCACGCAACTCATCAACACTTGCCTGGAACTCCTCCTGAATCTTTGCCAAAACCGCCTTTTCAGCGTTACGAGAACGTCTATCCTTAACAATCTTAGAGTATAGCTTGCGTCCTATGACAACACCATTCAATGAAGGAGTAGCTTTCAATGATGCATCCTTGACATCACCAGCCTTATCTCCAAATATTGCACGCAGGAGCTTCTCCTCAGGTGTAGGATCACTCTCACCCTTAGGTGTAATCTTTCCTATCAGGATATCACCAGGCTTAACGTGAGCTCCTATACGGATTATACCATTCTCATCCAAGTCCTTTGTTGCATCCTCACCGACATTAGGGATATCAGATGTCAACTCCTCCATACCACGCTTTGTATCGCGAACTTCAAGAGAATACTCATCAACGTGAACAGATGTAAATATATCCTCACGTACCGCACGCTCTGAAAGCACAATGGCATCTTCGAAGTTATATCCCTTCCATGGCATGAACGCCACTTTCAAGTTACGTCCGAGAGCGAGCTCTCCGTTGTTCGTTGAATATCCTTCAGATAGAATCTGACCCTTCACAACTCTTTCGCCCTTCTTAACGATTGGACGGAGGTCGATAGAGGTGCTTTGGTTAGTCTTTTGGAATTTAGGAAGAATGTACTCCTTTGTATCTGGGTCGAAACGAACGAATCGCTCGTCCTCAGTATAATCGTAGCGAACTACAATCTTGTTGGCATCAACATAGTCGATAACACCATCCTTCTCTGCTGCAATCTGGGTACGAGAGAACCTTATTATAGGCTCTTCAAGACCAGTTCCAACGATAGGCGACTCTGTACGAATCAATGGTACAGCCTGACGCATCATGTTGGATCCCATCAATGCACGGTTTGCGTCATCATGCTCGAGGAATGGAATGAGAGATGATGCAACTGATGCAATCTGATTTGCTGCAATATCAATCAACTCTACCTGATCTTTTGTAACAACAGGGAAGTCGGCATCCTGGTGCGCTTTGACACGCTCTGCTGTGATATTACCCTCATCATCCATCTCAGTTATGGCCTGAGCTACAATCTTATGCTCCTCTTCCTCAGCCGACATATATTTAAGACCCTCATCCGACAAGTCAACCTTGCCATCCTTAACAACACGATAAGGAGTCTCTACAAATCCAAGATTATTAATCTTTGAGAAGATTGTGAGAGATGATATAAGACCGATGTTCGGACCTTCTGGAGTCTCAATAGGGCAAAGACGACCGTAATGAGTATAATGGACATCTCGAACCTCGAAGCCTGCGCGCTCTCTTGAGAGACCACCAGGACCGAGTGCTGACATACGACGCTTGTGCGTAACCTCAGCCAATGGATTTGTTTGGTCCATAAACTGAGAGAGAGCATTCGTTGCAAAGAAACTATTAATTACCGATGCAATAGTTTTACTATTGATGAGATCAACAGGAGTGAAAACCTCATTATCGCGAACGTTCATACGTTCACGTATAGTTCTTGACATACGTGCAAGACCTATTGCAAACTGGTTTGCCAACTGCTCACCAACAGTACGCACACGACGGTTACTCAAGTGGTCGATATCATCTACCGAAGCCTTAGAGTTGAGCAACTCAATCAAATGCTTGATAATCTCAATCATATCCTCCTTCGTGAGGACACGGATATTCTTATCTGTATTGAGATTTAATTTCTGGTTAAGTCTGTAACGACCCACCTCACCCAAATCGTAACGCTTATCAGAGAAGAAAAGCTTATCTATCACGTCGCGCGCTGTTGCCTCATCTGGTGGGTCTGCATTACGCAACTGACGATAAATATAGACTACAGCCTCCTTCTCAGAGTTACATGGGTCTTTCTCTAACGAGTTATATATAATGGCGAAATCCGTGTTAGCAACCTCCTTATGAATGAGAATTGTCTTAGCACCAGAGTCAATGATTTCATCGAAATCATTTTCGCTGAGAACTGTCTCACGGTCTCTTATCACTTCATTTCTTTCAATAGATACCACCTCACCGGTATCCTCGTCGACAAAATCCTCCACCCATGACTTAAGGACACGGGCAGCCAGTTTTCTGCCTACGCACTTTTTAAGATTTGCCTTGTTTACCTTAACCTCTTCTGCAAGGTCAAAAATCTCGAGAATATCTTTATCTGACTCAAAACCAATGGCACGTAACATTGTAGTGACCGGTAATTTCTTCTTACGGTCGATGTACGCATACATTACGTTATTGATGTCAGTTGCGAATTCTATCCATGAGCCTTTGAAAGGAATAATTCGTGCTGAATAGAGCTTCGTGCCATTAGCATGAACACTCTGTCCAAAGAATACACCTGGTGAACGATGCAACTGCGATACAATGACGCGCTCTGCTCCATTTATCACAAAGCTACCCTTCTCTGTCATATATGGAATCATTCCCAAGTAAACATCCTGAACCACTGTATCGAAATCCTCATGCTCAGGGTCATTGCATGACAAACGCAGAGTGGCCTTAAGAGGAACATTATAGGTCAAGCCCTGTTCCAGACACTCTTGGATAGTATAGCGAGGAGGATCGATGCTATAATCCAAAAATTCCAATACGAAATTGTTTCTCGTATCGTTTATTGGGAAATTTTCTTGAAAGACTTTATATAGTCCTTCGTTTTTTCTGTCTTCCGCAGTTGCTCCGAGCTGGAACAGTTCACGGAATGACTTTAGCTGAACTTCGAGAAAATCGTTAAACGGCAGTGGTTTCTTTAACGAAGTAAAGCTTATCCTTTCGGCTGTTTTTGAATTCATTTAATTGTTGTTGTTGTTTGTAGAACTTAATAACCGAAAACACGAAAAGGTAAGGAGTTTGAGTCAAACTCCTTACCAATCCTTATTATAGGATGTTATTATTTAAGTTCAACTTCAGCACCAGCCTCTTCGAGTTTTGCCTTGAGAGCCTCTGCTTCTGCCTTAGAGATCTTCTCCTTAACAGCTACTGGAGCCTTGTCAACGAGTTCCTTAGCCTCCTTAAGGCCAAGACCTGCATTCTCCTTAACAGCCTTAACTACGCCGAGCTTCTGTGCACCTGCGTTCTTAAGGATGACGTCAAACTCAGTCTGCTCAGCTGCTGCTGCTGCACCTGCTGCTGCTGGAGCTGCTGCTACTGCTACTGCTGCTGCTGCTGGCTCAATGCCATACTCGTCCTTGAGGACTGCTGCGAGTTCGTTAACTTCTTTAACTGTGAGGTTTACCAAATCCTCAGCGAGTTTTTTGATATCTGCCATTTTATTTAAAATTATTGAGTTCGAAAAAAATTATTTGTTACTTAAAGTTTCAAGAACGCCATGGATCTTATTACCAGCTGCACCCTGAAGTGCAGATATAACGTTCTTAGCAGGAGATTGCAAGAGAGCAATGATATCAGCAATAAGCTCATTCTTACTCTTGATTGCAACAAGTTCGTCGAGGTGCTGAGCACCAACATATACGGACTGCTCTACATAAGCACCCTTCAGCGAAGGCTTATCGCTTGTCAAGTTGAATTGCTTTATCAACTTTGCAGGCTCATTACCAGTGTTCGTAAACATAATTGCTGACGAACCCTTAAGAGCTGCATCTAAAGCTGAATACTCCTCCTCGTTGATAGACTTGAGAGCCTTTACAAAGATGGTATTCTTTACAACCATCAACTTGATATCCTTGTTGAAGCACTCACGACGGAGTTTACTGGTCTGTTCAGCATTCAAGCCTGAAAGGTCTACAACATAGAAATGTGCATACTCCTTTACAATCTCTGTTAACTGACCAATGAGAGTGTTCTTATCTTCTTTCTTCATACGATTCTCGGTTTTCGCTGTTAAAAAATTAAGCTTCTAATGACTTAAAGTCAACATGAATACCAGGACTCATGGTACTAGAAACATAAACACTCTTGACGTAAGTACCCTTAGCTGCTGAAGGCTTCAACTTCATGATAACACTGATAAACTCCTTGACATTGTCAACTATCTTAGCAGCGTCGAACGATACCTTCGCTACTGAAGCATGTACAATACCAAATTTATCGACCTTAAAGTCAATCTTACCAGCCTTGACCTCTGCTACGGCCTTTGCAACATCCATGGTTACTGTGCCACTCTTTGGGTTTGGCATAAGTCCGCGAGGACCAAGCACACGACCGAGAGCACCAACCTTAGGCATGATTGCAGGCATAGTGATGATGACATCAACATCAGTCCAGCCACCTTTGATCTTTTCGATATACTCTTCAAGACCAACATAATCAGCACCCGCTGCTTTAGCTTCTGCTTCCTTATCAGGTGTACAGAGTACCAATACACGTACCTGCTTACCTGAACCATGAGGGAGTACACATACACCACGAACCATCTGATTCGACTTACGTGGATCGACACCAAGGCGGACATCAACGTCAACCGAAGCATCAAACTTGGTAGTAGTAATCTCTTTTACAAGAGCTGCTGCCTCGTCAATTGCATACTGCTTACCTGCCTCAATCTTTGCTAAAGCTAACTTTCTGTTTTTCGTTAGTTTTGTCATTGTCGCAAATGGGTATTAATTAGTTATTGCTTGGGTTTAAACCTGTCACAGTTACACCCATACTTCTTGCGGTGCCAGCAATCATACTCATCGCAGACTCTACTGTAAAGCAATTCAAATCAGGCATCTTGTCTTCTGCAATAGCCTTTACTTGCTCCGCTGTAAGAGTACCGACCTTCTTACGGTTTGGCTCACCAGAACCACCCTTAATCTTGGCCAACTCCATAATCTGCACTGCTGCAGGAGGAGTCTTAATGACAAAATCAAACGATTTGTCATTGTAAACAGTAATAACAACTGGAAGAACTTTTCCAGCCTTATCCTGAGTTTGAGCATTGAATCGCTTGCAGAACTCCATTATGTTCACACCCTTCGAACCAAGTGCTGGTCCAATAGGAGGCGAAGGATTTGCTGCACCACCTTTAACCTGAAGTTTGATAAAGGTTTCTACTTCTTTAGCCATTTTAGCAATTCTAAAATAAATATTATATATATAATCTATCGCCTGGTATAGACCCTCGGAATCACTTCTGAGGAGGAAGCATTTAATTGATACTCAGGCCGACCTCGATTATTCTTTTTGTACTTGCAAATATCCTAACTCTAACGGCGTCTCTCGTCCAAAGATCTTTACCTTTACTGAAAGTTTCTTCTTCTCTTCATCAACCGCTTCTATTATTCCTGTGAAACCATTAAATGGTCCATCAGTTACCTTCACGTTGTCGCCTACAAAGTATGGGATTCTCTCCTCCTGCGTGTCATCTGCACTCTCATCAGTAGTTCCAATCATTCTGGCTACCTCAGCAGCTGACATAGCAACTGGCGCATGAATCTTATACTCCTCACCATACTTCTTCTTGTAGTCTTTGCGAATCTGACGCTTTTCAGTCTCAGATATATATGTATCTGTTTCGCGTACGAAATCAATGATATTTGGAGTATTCTGAATCACCGACTCTACATCGTTAACCAATGAGCACTCCACAAATACGTATCCTGAGAAAAGAACACGCTCGCGAACAGTCTTCTTGCCATTCGTCTGTGAATATACTTTCTCTACAGGTACGACAACCGCAGTGACATAATCACCGTATCCAAGGCGAGCAACCTCCTTCTCAAGAGCCTCCTTAGCCTTCTTCTCCTTGCCACCGATTGCACGTAGAACGTACCAACTCTTCTTGATCTCTGCCATCTTGCTATTAGTACAATACGCTGTAAATAAACTTCAAAAGGTTTTCAAATGCAAAGTCCATGCAGAATATTACGAGTGCAATAATAACAGATGCAATCATCACAACTCGGGCACTGCCAGAAAGATCTTTCCAACTGGGCCATGATGTCTTCGTAATCAACTCGCTATAGACTTCGCGAAAGTAATTTGCTATCTTATTCATCTCTTTTTATGTTCTTAAGCACGGGAGGAGCGACTCGAACGCCCGACACTCGGTTTTGGAGACCGATGCTCTACCGA
>JABUTU010000044.1 GCA_021443545.1 Marinilabiliaceae bacterium
GTAGTATAATTTACTGTTCCACTGAGAACTCTTGCGCCATCCTTAATTTCGGGAGCCTCTGTGTCAGCTTCAATTTTCAATGTAAAGGAGAATCTCGCATTCTGACCAGGCGCAATAGCATAGTCATAAGAAACATTTGTTGATGTAAAAGTGATTTTTCCATCAGCAATAGTAGCTCCCGACAAATTAGATATCTTATCCAACATCATATCTGGATAACCTATTTCAGCACTTGTATAAGGGGTCGAGAGAGCCAGGTTCTCCACTTCAACTTCGACATTATTGTTGTTAGAATAGAAGTCAGAGATAAAAACAGGAGCATTGATATATACTAACGACGAGTTCGAAATATTCAGACTCAGCAGACCACCAAGAGTTGATATATCCACCGATTTTAAATTTAGATTACCTGTCAGTATCAACTCCTGCACATGAGAACCCATAGTAGGCATGATGACAGTCTCTAATTTCGGACAATTGGTGATAGATATAGATTCTAAACCACTCATGGCTGAGAGATCGAGAGTCTCGACGTCCACGTTATCTAAAGTCAAGCGTTCTAAGTCGCCGAAATTAGTTATATCCATTGTTAGCTTACCACCATCCAGTGTAAGAGATTTCACAGTAGCTAATACTGATCTATCGTGACTACTGCAATCCAGAAAATTGATATTCTTGCTCTTTATCGTCTCGAGTTCTGTAAGATATTCCCACCCTTTATCGATGGAATTATTCTCACCGACTGGCTCAAGATTCAATTCTTCAACATACACTAATTCGAATTCATCAAGGATACCATCAGAATCCCAATCAAACTCGTCTGATTGTAAAGCCTTAAGAAGAGGCGCAGAAAAATTAGTTGTGTTTAATCTTACACCATCTCCAGCGATAGTTGCAACACCAGCAACTGTAAGTAGTATTGATAGTAAAACAAATCTCTTCATAACATTTGATTATTGAGTAGCCACAATCGGCAAAGAGCAAAAATAAAAAATATTATTGACACACAATAATAAAAATGAGAAAAAGAATCAGTAGACTCTACGAGCCACCTCAGCGACACTATCACTTGCAGCGAGAGTATAGAAATGCAGATTTGGAACACCTTTAGCAATAAGTTCCTTGCATTGATGTGTAAGCCACTCTATACCAACACTTTTTGCATCATTATCGGACTTACACTTCTCGAGTTCACGAACCAATGGTTCAGGCATATTAACGCCAAAAGTCTTTGGGAGGACTGATAACTGCGAGAGTTTTTTTATTGGTTTTAGTCCAGGTATTATTGGGACAGTTATACCCATTGCTCTGCATTTATCAACGAAGTCGAAGTATTTCTGATTATCAAAAAAGAGTTGAGTGATAATATAACCGGCACCTGCATCCACCTTCTGTTTCAGGTAGCGCAAGTCACTTTCCATATTAGGAGCCTCTTCATGTTTCTCAGGATATCCGGCAACGCCGAAACTGAATTTATTCTTTAATGGGTCGGTAGTCGTTCCGTCAAGAAATTTTCCTTCATTGAAATCATTCACCTGCTGAATGAGGTCAGTTGCGTGACGGTGACACTCTTTAGGGTCGACAAGCATCTCCTTATCGTTATCACCACGCAGCAGAAGAAGGTCGTGAATACCGAGGAAATTAAGGTCGATGAGCACATATTCGGTTTCGCTTGGAGTAAAGCCAGAACATATTATATGAGGCACAGTTGGTATTCCGTATCTATGTTGGATAGCTGCCGCGACAGCGACAGTTCCAGGACGTTTACGGACGAATAGTTTTTTATATTTTCCATCAGATGAGGTCTGATAGACAGGTTCAGAATGTCGGCTTGTGATATTGATATAGAGTGGGTTGAACTCGCGTAGAGAGTCGATGCTTTCAAACACCTTATCTATACTGCTTCCTTTAAGAGGAGGAAGGACCTCTATTGAGAAACCTGTTGTCTTTCGGCTCTGGAGAATTTCCGTAACTGTCATATTCTTGAATACTATTTAGGGGCGAAGTTACGATTTAGTGAGGGAAAAGCAAAGCTCATACCCATGTATTTTGTGTTTACGTTAGTAGAGGAAAAATAAACATTGATTGAAGAGAATTGGGCTTGGATACACGTTGATTGATATAATCAACCTGTTGGATGAAAATATTTTTTTGTGATATAGCAACGCTCTATATTTGCCAATGTAAAGATGAGAGGAGATTGAACACCGCCATAGTTCGACTCTTTATCAGATGGATACAGGAATTTGTTTTTCATAAATACTATAGAGGTTTTATGGTTGCCAAAGGGCATCAAAAAAGAAATTGTTAAGGTTTTTTCTCATACTTGAATAGCCCCGAGCGATGTGAATCGCTCGGGGTTTATTTTAGGCTCGATTTTTGTATATGACGCGCTGTAAAAAGCAACATCTACAATGAATTATCTGGCCCATTTGGCTCTGTCGCACGACAACTCAGATACTATGCTGGGCAATTTTATCGGGGACTTTGTGAAGGGTAGCAACTACAACAGCTACTCGCCAGCGATTCGCACAGGCATTCTACTACACAGGAAGATTGATGCGTTCACAGACCTTCATCCGCTTGTAAAGGAGAGCATGTCGCTACTCAAGGAACCATTTGGCAGATACTCAGGGATTATGGTTGATATGTTCTACGACCATTTCCTTGCTGCTAACTGGCAAGAGTTTCGTCCTGATATTCCGCTCAATAAGTTTGTAAATCGTGTACATAAGATTCTGATGTTTAATTACTTTCGACTTCCAGGCGATGTAAAGAAGATGCTTCCCTTCCTGATAAAGAGTCGTCGATTGGAGAAATATGCCAATATAACAGACCTTGGCAGAGCCCTAAACATTATGTCGCGCAATACCACACTGCCGAACAATACGAATGAAGCTATACGGATACTAAAAGAGAATTATGCGACGTTTGAGATGCAATTTCGCTCATTTTACCCCGATGTTGTTGCGATGGTTGATACAGAGCTTATCAATGTTCAACATGATGCTGAGAATGCAGATTACCGAGAATAGAGGCCGTACACCATACGTGGCTTTCCGTTGAAGTCGTCTCTACACTCGACGTCCGACAATCCTTCAGAGACCATCATACTGACGACCTCTTTTGAAAGAGCCTCATTAATCTCGAAAAAGAGAGAGCAGGTAGGTTTTGCTATTCTTGACAATAATTTGGTTATGGCTACGTAGAAACGCAACGGGTCGTCATCTGGCACAAATAGGGCTATATGAGGCTCGTGGTTGAGCACATCAAGCTCCATATAGGTTTTCTCGCCTTCCATAACATAAGGTGGATTGGATACAACGAGATCAAAATTATATTGCTTCGTCAGTTTACATGGATTGAGAATATCATCCTTAATGAATTCTATATCTACGCCAATCATTTTGGCATTATCAGAAGCAACATCCAAAGCCAGCTGGGAGACATCGAGTGCCACTACATGAGCAGCAGGGAAGATTTTCTTTAACTCAATTGCTATGATTCCGCTTCCTGTCCCTATATCGAGAATATGGGAGGGGGCAATATGATTCGCTAATTTCTGTGATACCCACTCTATAAGTTGCGATGTCTCAGGGCGAGGGATTAGAACTGAGGGATTCACACTGTAGTATTCTCCAGCAAAATATGCTCTGCCTGTGACATACTGAAGAGGCTCACCATTTCGAATGCGTCGCGCCATAGAGCGGAGCGATTCAGTCGTTTCATCCGACAAGTTTTTATCTCCCTCGATTATCAGTTGGGTAGTTGTCATGCCCAAAAAATCCTCAAGCAGATATGATGCTTTTTCGTGACTTGAAAGCAGATTTGTCAATTCTCTTCTGAGATGTGAAATTGTCGTCATAGACGCAAAAATACAAAAATAAAGAGTACGTTTGCGTATCAATAAAGAGACGAACGATGAAAGAAGATGATATATATATGCGGCGATGCCTTGAGTTGGCTGCAATGGGAAGAGGAACAACCTATCCAAATCCTATGGTTGGGTCTGTCATAGTCTGTGATGGTCGGATTATAGGCGAAGGATATCACCACCATGCTGGAGGAGCACATGCCGAAGTGAATGCTGTAAATTCAGTTACTGATAAGAGTCTACTGACAAGAAGCACCATTTACGTCAGTTTGGAGCCATGCGCACACTTTGGTAAGACACCTCCCTGTTGTGATCTCATCATACGAATGGGAATACCACGGGTCAAAGTGGGATGCGTCGACACATTTTCAAAAGTAAGCGGTCAGGGCATACAACGTATGCGTGACAATGGCATTGAGGTAACAGTTGGCATTATGGAGGAGGAGTGCATAGCTATGAACAGACGTTTCTTCACATATCACAATAAAAGACGACCATACATAATTCTCAAATGGGCGCAGTCGTCAGATGGTTATATTACAGGAAAAGGGTCAACCCCTGTTTGGATAACCAATGACGAGTGTAAAACTCTTGTACACAAACAACGTTCAGAAGAACATGCGATTCTAATTGGTGCTAACACAGCCAATATCGACAATCCATCGTTAACCAATCGTGAGTGGGGAGGTAATAGTCCAAAACGCTTTATTCTTTCCCCAAATGAATCGGTAAGGAGGGAGCTCACGATGCTCAATGATGGACAATCTACAACCATTCTCACCAATGGCGACTCACGTGATGAGGGCAATGTAAAATACCTGCATATATGTAATGAGGGGAGTTCAATAGCACAACGTATAGCAACAACGCTCTATAACGAGGGCATTCATTCGGTCATTATTGAGGGTGGTCGTCAGACTATCCAAGCGTTTATTGACGAGGGAATATGGGATGAAGCCTTCATATATGAGGGACTAATCAAGTTGAAAGATGGGGTAAAAGCGCCAATCATCGAAAACAACCAAAATGTTGAGAAGCTATTCATAGGAGAGTGCACGCTGACAATTTTGAAACACTCATAAATAGCACTACTCCTCCTCAACAAGTCGGACGACCTGTGGCTCATGTTTCATCGCTGGGAGTATTCTCCCAGTTAGGTCTTTTACTTTGAGTCGCAGACTCGATGTATTACGACAGGGATGACAACCGACGAATTCGCTTTTCAGGACATCCTCATCTATGAGAAGTTGAACATAATTGGCTCTATCATTCATAAGACCCATGACAGAAACTGAGCCGGGCATGACATCGAGGTATTTTAGCATAGCATCGGCATCAGCGAAAGAGAGGCGAGCTGAGTTGATTTGCTGAGAGAGTAGCCGAGTAAGAAACTTTTTGTCTCCAGGCATCATCAAGAGATAGAAGTGCGTCTTCTGCTTATTGCATAGGAAGAGATTCTTACAGATTATTGCATGCTTCAACCTGTCGTTATCCGAAGAGGCATTAAACTGAGACAGTGTTGTGCGTTCAAATGCCGCATCAATCTGGGCACATACCTCCATAGTATCAGCTGGGTCATGATCAAGACGGTCATACTCAATCCCGAGAGAGTCCAGCAAATCGTAAACTCGTACTTCGCGGGATTGACGCAACTCACAATTTTCGGGTCGTCCGTGATATATCGTCAGTTTCTCCATGAGAGTTAATTACATGAGTAAGTGAAAAAAGTCAGACAACAAAAGAGCCAGTCTCTGAAAAAGAGACTGGCATAATATTGAGAAAAAACAATTAATACTTAGCTGCTGTCTTTTCGTAAGCCTCAGTCTTATCCTTAACGGTCAGCAGATAATCGATATCATCGAGACCATTCATAAGACAATGCTTCTTGTAGCCATTGATTTCGAAGTGTTCCGACTTGCCAGTTGCAGAGTTGGTCACAGTTTGGTTAGGAAGATCTACGACAACCTCCATCTTTGGGTTAGCCTTAATGCTTGCAAAGAGTTCGCTCAGAAACTCCTCAGATACAACGACAGGGAGAACGAAGTTGTTAAGCTCATTATTCTTGTGTATATCCGCGAAAAAGCTTGATATAACGACACGGAAACCATATCCAGCAATAGCCCATGCAGCATGCTCACGACTTGAACCAGAACCGAAGTTCTTACCTGCAACGAGTATTTCGCCTGAATAGGTTGGGTCGTTAAGAACAAACGAGGTGTTAAGAGACCCATCTGGATTATAGCGCCAGTCACGGAAAAGATTATCACCGAAAAATTTCTCTTCACGTGTTGTTGCCTTAAGAAAACGGGCAGGAATAATCTGATCTGTATCCACATTCTCAAGAGGAAGAGGGATACAAGTACTCTTTATTATATTAAATTTCTGTTTCATTTCTTTTTCCAGTTAAAGATTAGAGAAGATCACGTGGGTCGGTAATAACACCCGTAATGGCTGCAGCAGCTGCTACAAGCGGTGAGCATAGGAGGGTGCGAGAGCCAGGACCTTGACGTCCCTCGAAGTTACGATTACTTGTTGATACCGAATACTTTCCGGCAGGCACCTTATCGTCGTTCATTGCCAGACAGGCAGAACAACCCGGTTGACGTACTTCGAAACCTGCCTCTGCAAGAATCTTATCGATACCCTCCTCACGAATCTGAGCATCGACCATCCATGAGCCAGGAACAAGCCATGCTACAACTCCGTCAGCCTTCTTCTTACCTTTAACCATAGAGGCAAAAGCACGGAAGTCCTCAATACGACCATTAGTACATGCGCCAAGGAAGACATAGTCAATCTTATGACCAAGGAGCTTCTCGCCAGGCTTAAAGCCCATATAATCCAACGACTTAAGGTACGACTGCTGTCCAGCCTTGTCTATGGTATCAAGAGTTGGGATATTAGAATCTATTGACATACCCATACCTGGGTTTGTACCATATGTTATCATTGGTTTTATATCCTCAGCCATGTAGACAAGTTCCTTATCGAATACGGCATTATCATCGCTCTTAAGCGTTCGCCAATAAGCTACAGCCTTTTCCCAAGCCTCGCCTTTAGGAGCATTCTCACGACCCTTGAGGTAGTTGAATGTTGTCTCGTCAGGAGCAATCATACCACCACGAGCACCCATCTCGATTGAGAGGTTACACAATGTCAATCTACCCTCCATGGTAAGATTCTTAACGGCAGAGCCTGCATACTCAACAAAATAGCCCGTTGCACCAGATGTTGTAATCTTAGACATAAGATAGAGAGCCACATCCTTTGCTGTCACACCCTTACCAAGAGTTCCCTCAACACGAATACGCATTGACTTTGGTTTCTGCTGAAGAATGCACTGTGAAGCCATTACCATCTCCACTTCAGAGGTACCAATACCAAATGCAACAGCACCCATAGCGCCATGTGTCGAGGTGTGTGAGTCGCCACAAACAATTGTCATGCCTGGAAGCGTAAGACCACGCTCAGGACCAACAACATGGATGATACCATTCTTAGGATTGAGCATTCCGAAATGATTAAGGCCAAACTCTTCAGTATTCTTAGCCAACGTATCGACCTGTGTTTTTGAAATAGGGTCAGCTATAGGCTTATCCTGATCATGTGTAGGAGTATTATGATCTGGCATACAGAAGATTTTCTCTGGGCGGAAACACTTAAGTTTTCGAGCGCGAAGACCATCAAAAGCCTGCGGTGAAGTTACCTCATGAGCGTAGAGACGGTCGATATACAACTGCGTCGGACCGTCTGGGACAATTGAGACTACATGAGAATCCCAAATCTTGTCGAATAAAGTATTCATTTATCTTGTTTTTCGTTTTTGACTAAAAGCCTATCACTTTCACCTGCAAAGATACTATTAAGTGATTGAAAATATGCAATTTTTTTGAATGTATCGTCAGAGGTGGCGGTTCGAAGTGATTATTTTATCCAAATAAATAAAGTGGCACAGTGTCGTTAATGACACTGTGCCACTTTATTATTGTGTTCAATTCCAATTATGGCATCTCAGAGGCTGTATACTGCTTAACCAATGAGAGAACTGCTCTTGCGCAGGCTTCAGAACCACCTGGTGTCGAGACCTTGAGTTTATACGCGCCTGTCTTAGAACAATTGAATATGAATGCGTTAAAAACTTTGCCATTCTGGGTATTAGTACCAACCAACGTTCCGTTGCTATCATTTATTTGAATGCTGACGTTCTCGCTATTTGTAGAACCATTCGCAATATTCATCTGATATTTTGTACGACTGCTAAGAACCACTGAGAATGTGATACCATCTGCTGCACCAGAAGCAAGTTTGATATCGAAATCCTTAATATACTGGTAGTTTCCCATAGCGGAAAGCGCCTGCTTCATAAGTTCATCGCCACACTGAGCTGATGAAAATGTCGCAAAGCCCAACAGAGCTACTATTGTCAAAAGAAAATTTTTCATATCTCTTACGTTGTTACAAGTAAATTACTCTACAATAAACTGACGTGACTCATTAATCTTAGCAATGATATCATTGATAACAGTCTCCTGGTCAGGTGTATACTCAACATGAGGCACCTCATTCTGATCAATGACGAGCATTCCATCAACCTCCTTTGTTATTGGCTCGCGGAACTCGTATGTGATACGAACATTATCGTACGCTGCCTTGATAGCCTCAATCTTAGCACTAAGATTCTCAAAGTTCTTATCTGCCTTAGAGAAGTTCTTGAGAACAATAAGAAGGATGTTTACAATCTCCTTCTGCTCTGCCAAACGATTGGTGAGATCCTCGTCATGAGTCTGCTCAACAACCTTACCTGTCAGATAGATACCCTCAACCCATGCACCGGCAATAATTGCAGATGAGACATTTGCACGTCGCTGCTCACGGAGATATTTATCCATGTTGTTGAAGCTGGTACAAGAGAGCTGTTTGAGTGAATCGAGGTTTGTGCTATTTGTAGCCAAACGCTTGAGAGTGTTGAAGTCGAGGAATTGACCAACATTGATTCCGTCTGCAAGTTCCTTAACAGCGAGGAGGTATTGAACAACGACACTACTCTTATTGAATGTGTTGATATAACCAAGGTCAGCACTGTAGGCTCCGAGGTTGAGCGCTCGCTTGAAACTTGAGTTATAGTTCTTCATATTATCTGAAGGGTTCAACACACTCTCGGAGAATGTAACACCAGTGTTCTTTATTGAGTTTGCCATCTCGACAGGAGAAGATATGTTCTGAATCATATCGTTGACAACATTCTCAGATAATTGAAGAGGAGCATTAGCTATACTGTCGGGAATAACCATATCATCTTGTGAAGCGTTATTACTACCGCATCCAGTACAACTTGAAACGATATTGATGCTTGCGAGTAATGCAAGGCCCAATGATAATTTCTTGATTAGCATATTTGTATTTATTTTATTGTTATTTATTCTTCTTTCTTCTTATTGTTAAACTTAGGAAGTTTTATCTTCTCGAGTTGTTTTTTAAACGCCACGGAACCAAAGTAGTCGGCAATTCGTCGTGTTACATCATAGTAGAGTACGACGTACAAAAATATAGTAATCACCCAAATTGCGCAAATATTGAACCATAAAGTATCCCAATACCTTCCTGCAAAATACTTAACAGGAGCAAGGAAGTGAGTACGGAACGATAGAATTCCATCTGGCTCTGGTACTTGATAGATAGGTTCAATTATTTGAATTAGTTTATTACCATCTCGTATAATCGTATTCTTATCAAGTCTTTTACGCACAATATCACCTATGGTTTCATTATAATAATTTTCTTTTAATTTGGCGAAACGTGTTTTGATTTCTGAACTACTTTCAATAAAATTCTCAAGTCTCTCTTTTCTACCATTATTAATTTGGTAAATCTCATCATAAAAAGAATCCAACTGTTCTATATATTCTATTGAAGAGTTATAAATAGAAATATTAAATGAGTCGGCAACCAAAGACGACAACTTTGGGAAATCAAGGCTAGTACGAATAATTTCTTTTCTAAACTCGTTTTTTATAAGTGCTAAATCCGTCTTTATTGTCTCATTATTAATGAACTTTTCTTTATCGTTATTAAACTTTTCATTGCATTTTTCAATGGTTTGTTTCAGTTTTGGCAAATAATATACGGTTTTATAATTACCGCGGCTTATCTCCATTTCATACTCGAAGAAATGCTTTTGATACTCATTGTGCTTGAATTGGTGTACAATTATACCTTCGTAGGCATATCTTGCAGGAATGACCTCGGCAAGAAGAGGAACCTTATCTACTGAGGTAATTGCCTTGTTCAACTTATCGAATGTGAACATAGCACCACCTAAAACCATCTGTGGGATCATGAGCAATGGAATCATAATATAGATGGTCACAATCGAGTTGAATGTTGACGAAATGATAAGACCCAAAATATTAGACGATACTGATACCGAGAAGAGCATGAGGAAAAATTCGGGATTCATACCCTTGAAACCTATCACACCATTGCCAACAATCAAGAATAAGAACATCTGGATTGCTGAGAGGCCCATAAGAATAAATATCTTAGATACAAGGTATGCAGAACGAGATAAGTTAAGGAAGTGCTCACGCTTCAGAATCTTGGCATCCTTAAATATCTCCTCAGCTGAGACAATGAGTCCGAAGAATATCGCTACAATGATAGCCATAAAGACATAAATAGGAATATTCTCATTCTCGCTGAATATATAGACATCTGAGTCGGGGTCTACAATGTAACGAACAAGAAAGGCAAGCACAAATCCGAGGAATGGTGCCTCCAAGATATTGAGCAATGTATATTGCGTATTGCTTATTTTTGCCCAAAAGTCACGTGATGTATAAATCCAGAACTGTTTGAACCAACTTGGAATGTTCAGTGAGCGTGGTGGTCGTTCAGTTGCTGTCTTTACTTTAGGCAAGACAATACTCTCACTGAACTTCTCATACCACTCATTAGGTTTCACTCGACGTTCATTCGTTGAATTACCATACTCATCCTTGACGTTAGCTTCAAGGATGTCGAATACCGACTCAGGGTTCAAGTTGCCACAATGTGGACATTCTCCCTCCTCGGCATTTTTCTGCTCATCCTGACGCTTGAAATATGACACAGATTCTATTGGTGTTCCATAGAAGACGGGATAACCACCTGTATCAAGAATGTACATACGGTCAAACATCTTATATATGTCTGACGATGGTTGGTGGATAACCACGAATATGAGTTTTCCCTTCAGCGAAAGCTCACGCAGGAGGTTCATCACATTTTCTGAGTCTCGTGAAGAAAGACCTGAGGTAGGCTCATCTACAAAGAGGACACCAGGCTCACGGATAAGCTCCAGAGCAATATTAAGACGTTTTCTCTGACCACCTGAAATACTCTTATTAAGAGGGGTTCCGACGATAAGGTCTTTTCTCTCATACAATCCAAGATCCATAAGAGTTTTGCAAACCATCTCGTCAATCTCTTTCTCGTTTTTATCCTTGAAGCAGAGTTTTGCGTTGTAATAGAGATTCTGGTAAACAGTCAGTTCCTCAATCAATAGGTCATCCTGTGGAATAAGACCAATGACACCTTCGAGTTGATCTGATTGAGTGTGGAGATTCAAGCCATTAATCAGGACCTCACCTTCAGATGGGTTTTCGTTACCGCAGAGAACATTAAGCAATGTTGTCTTACCAGCACCAGAAGCTCCCATTATACCGATTAGGTGGCCCTGTTCTTCAGCCAGATTTATATTACGCAAGCCGATATTTCCAGTCTTGAAGCGGAATCCCATATCCTTCACTTCGAAGGTAATAGGCTGCGATGATATTTTCTCGCCATTGAACTGAGCTTCAACAAAAAATCTGGGAAAATAGGTTCCTGATGGCAACTTGACATAGCTGCGCTGAGGCAGAGGGTATATTCGTCCGGAAGCGAGTAATGTCTTATCCAAATAGACTTGAGAATGACCCAAATAGCGAACGAATATCATATCGGCTTTCGCTATATTCAAGATGACCAGCGTACCATCGAGCTTAGCCTGAATGTGCTTGGCCTTTTCGAGCTGAGGTTCTTCGGCATCGTTTACAATCAAGATATTCTCAAAGTCCATCTTATTGTAATCGTCATTCACGCTGAATGCACCGATTACCTCCTCCTCCTCTTTAGAGATATTGAAAACCTTTGGATCGACAATAGTCTCAATAATCTCCATTCGACCCTTTGTAAACTTCTTTGAGACGCTCAGCATCTCATAGAGGCGAACAAAGGAGACTATTCTCTGTTTTTCGGAGAGTGTTTTTGCTAATTTTCTGCAAAGACCGAGAATTTTTACAGATTCGTTAGCAGCCACCACTATATTGCCGTCCTTATCATATTTGATTGTCTGCTCCGCCTCTTTTTTGAAAGTAGCAAGATATGTATCGACGGCTTCGTCAGCGATTTGTGACTTGAGCAATAAACGCACATACTCAATTTCGGCCTCGGAAACGCCATCATCTTGTTTGGCGATGAGACCGAACAATTTCATCTGCGTACTGTGTATATCAACAGACTCTACTTCGCTCATATATAGTGGTTATATTATACGTGGCAATGAGTGCTGGCCAGCTTTTATACTGACTAACACTCAATTTATTATACATATTATTAATACTCAACGTACTCGAAAGGCACGTCAACTATATCTTCATATTCTTCCCCTGCCTCTTTCATATCTTCTTCATCCTCATGATAGTGCCACTTGATTGTTACACCTCCAGCATTGCTATTAATCTCTTCAAAAGCAAGCAGGACATCAAGAATCATTTTTGAAGAAGCAGTATTGAAATATTCAAGTTTAAAACAAACATCAGTCTGACCATTAGGAGCCTCGCCATAGGCTTTAATCCACTCCAGAATAGGGCCATAAAACTGCTGAACATCCTCTGGCAAAGATCTACCTGAGAACTCGAATACACCGCCATCCTTATCCAGGACAACGCTTGGTGTATCGTCAGTACCCTTTATATTAACAATTTCCATAATTCAATCTAAATGCGTTTATTACCTATCAGTTACGTGATATAGTCGTAATAATGATAAAGAAACAGAGGTCATCGGTCAACTCCTTGAATTGATATTCAATCTTGTTACCTGACTTCTTGGCTATGTCGATAAAACCGAGGCCAGCTCCACCCTTTTCAGATATTTTACCCTCTTTTATCTGCTGTTTATACAATGCAGACAAACCGTCCTTATCCAAAGAGTTGACAAGTTCGAGGCTCTTTTCAAGCTTCTCACGTTTTTCTTTCTTTACTACATTACCCGTAATCACATTATATGATTCCTCTCCATGGCTGACAAGAACAATGCCTCTACGTTCCTCGTTTTCATCATCGGACATAGGATCGGCATGCTTGCTGATATTCTGCAAACACTCTACCATTACATTGAAGACCTTACGTTGAACCTGGTTAGACTCTTCGTTCTTAACCATATTCTTTTCTGTCAAGGCTGTAAATGTTCGTGTTATCTCTTGAGTCACAACTCCCTCATAGACGAGATTAATCTCGTTTGCTTGCATCGTATGATACAACTGGTATGCGAACTCCAAAAAATCTTGATTTGCTGCTATCTTGGTCATAGTGCATCAAATTTAAGAGCGTAAATATACTAATTAATTTATAATTCAACACCTATCAACAAAACATCGTCGTCTTGTTTTTCATCGCCTATCCATTCATAGAACTGACGTACAACCTCTTGCGATACTGCTGTCATACTTTCATTTTTGGTCTGGTCGATGAGTTCACGAACTCGTTTTGCCTGAAATTTCTTTCGCGGATCATCTGTTCCACCTCTTTGGTCAGTTAATCCATCAGAGAATACGAAAAATCTGTCGCCAGGTTCGTAATTTATGACATTATTTTCAAAATCTTTTTCCGGCTTGCCTGCAAGTGGCACTCCGCCAATACCTTTACGTGTAGCATTATACTCTGTCAACTCGCCGTTTCTGAGGTAATAGAGTGGTCGGTGAGCGCCAGCAAACTGTATCTCTTTGTTGATAGTATCGATACGACACAATCCTAAATCCATTCCTTCATGACCATTTGCTCCGTCTTGATCCTGACGCAATGTGCGACGAACTGCTGCATGAAGAGCATTCAGAATCTCAGCTGCCGTCATCTCATGTCCATGATTGACAATATTCGTCAACATCAAATAACCGATAATAGAGAGGATAGCTCCTGGAACTCCATGTCCTGTACAATCAACTGCAGCTATGTAATATGTATTTTCCCATTCAAAATACCATGGGAAATCTCCTGATACCACATCTTTTGGTCGGTAGAACATGAAAGAGTTAGGGAAGTGTTTCTGGAAGGTATCCTGTTCCGGCATGATTGCCATCTGAATGCGCTTACCATAGTTGATACTATCCTGAATCTTCTTATTCTTCTCCTTAATCTCCTGCTCAATTTTCTTGAGTTCGGTTACATCATGGGCTGTGAATAGTATAGATTCTATCTCTTCGCTTTCTCCAAATTCTGGGATGGCCTTAATCTCCAGGATTCTGGTCTCTTCATTGATAATGACCTCCATCTCACCACTTGACTGCCTATGCGACTTTTTCACATCCTTCAAGGTAGTCAAAAGGTACTGGACAAAGTCGGTATTTGTCTCTATATCACTCATCCTCATATTGATAAGTGTAGAGGAGTCGAGCTGGAAGAATTTAGATACTACAGGGTTGACGTATACCATCTTACCATTCATACTTGTTCGTATGATCATATCAGGAGAGTTCTCGGCCAATGACTGCATTCTTGATTTCATTCGTTCCTCTCGTTCAGCCCTGATGCGTTCCGTGATATCTCTTGTATTAAATACTAAACCTCGGATTGCTGGGTCGTGCAGGAGGTTTTTTCCTTGAGTCTCAAGAAAGATTTTTTCTCCATTCTTCTTAAGGTATGTATACTGCTCAACAGTCTCGCCACCTGGTGTTGACAAGAGATAGTCAAACATCGCTGTGATTGCACGATAACCTTTAGGTGTCATCATCTCTTCGTCCATACCATGAACAGAGTCTTCTGGATTGTAGCCCAATATTCGTTTGATAGAAGGGCTTTCAAATGTCACCTCTCTCTGCTCGTTATATATGGATATAAACTCAGAGGCGTTGGTCAATAGAGCCTGCAACTTCTTTTGTCCGAACTCGACTTCCTTAATCTTTGCATCAAGTTCCTTATTACTCAACTCAAGATTCTCCTGAGCCTCCATCATCTCCTGTGCATTTAGTTGAAGCTGCTCCTCATTTTTCTTCAGTGTCGCCGTCATCTCCTGCGACTCCTTGAGCAGTTGCTCGGTCTTTAGATTGACCTTCAGGTTATAAATAGTTCCTCCTACTATATTGCATATCTCGTCAGCCAAGGCAAGATATTGCTGTGGCAATTTACTCTTAAGGAAGGAGAGTTCAATGACACCTTGCAGAGCATCTTCTTGCAGGAGTGGGATGATAAGTAGCGACTTAGGCTTCTGGTCTCCAATCAAACCAGAAGTGATAGTGAAGTAATCATCAGGCACCTCAGTTCTGTAAATCAGCTTCTTTTCGTATGCAACAGCACCAACCAAGCCCTGTCCGACCCGGATTGAGACCTTCTCATAGCGCCTTCTATTGTAGGCATATTGAGTTATTGTACTCAGTGTCTTTCCATCCTCTTCGAGCAGGTAAAAAGCTCCTTGTATTGCTCCATAATAATCGACAATACCCTTTATCGACTCAACTGCAAGATCCTCTATCTTGTTGTTAACACGAAGAATATCCGAAATAGTCTCCTTGCCCTTACTAATCCAGCTGAATTGGCGTTCTTTCTCCTTTGTGCTCTGTAAGTTTTTGCCGAGAGTCATAAGTGTTCTCTGTAACTCCGACGTTGCATGATCTGAAGCATCGAGAATCTGACCCGCACCAATCTTTCCAGCTATGACGATACTATTGTCTATCTGGTTTTGAAGACTTCTAACCTCATCTTGAAGGACACGAAGCTGTATTCTTCTAAAATTCTGGATGTACAGAATTAAAGCAGGTATTGCTAAGATTACGAAGTCAAAAATCCAAACAAACAAGAAGTTATGAACATAAATTATGTTCTTGAATGAGATATTAAATCCAAGCAGACTCATTATCGAGGACCAGCCTATCAGCAAAACAGCAAGCACTGTAACCAGAGCAGTGTACCATTGCATCTCGGAGAATCCTTTCAGGGAAAAATATCTTATGTCAAACAAATCTTTAATTCTCATCTCAGCAGTTCTCTTTTTCAGTTAAGCAACAAACTATCAACATCCTGCCAGAAGTCAATTACACTTAAATGACCGAAACTGGCTACCTCAACAACAGCCTCCACACTATCTCCCCTCTTCAACGGAAGTATACACATCTCCAGCGTTGTTGTATGTCCCAAACCTGAAGAGACAGTTATAAACTCAGTTGGAATCTCCTCGATATATTGTGGTTTTCCACTTTTTATTACCTCTCCTGCCAAACCATCCTCACTGGTTATTGTCATATATTTTGGCTCATCGGTTAAGGCGAACTGACCAGCAATATCGAAATCTCCTGTCTCGGGATTCTTCATGTATATAATGCCACAACAAACCTCATAATTGAGTGCTAATGCTCTTAATATGTATTGTCCTTTAAGTTCACCAGCAACCTGTTCCTGCTTATATTTATGCACAGAATCAATCAGAGCCTGACTATTTTTTCCGAATGTAGACTGGTTACGAGAAGCTAACTTATAATTGTGAATCTCTGTTTTCAACGTCGCAACCTCTTTCTCCTTTCTCTTTCGCATAGAGACTGCAACTATCAACTTATCGTTCAGTGTATTAATCGCATTACGTGTTGAAAACATCACATAACACAGGAAACCGCTTAACAATGTTACGAAGATTAGATTGATAATCACAAAGAGGGGCTGGGGCACTGAGTATGCAAACATTTGCCATATAAAAAAGGCTACCATGTAGATGGATAGAACTATGAAGACACGTCTCATAATAGGAATAGCCTTAAACCATTCTGCCATTCTGCCAAATAGTTTCCCGCACCAAACGAGACTGGCTAATATCTTTCCCCATAACGTCACTAACCACGTTTTGAGGATTGAACACAAACCTACACAGTCGGATTTTAATATTGACAATATGTGAGATATCTTAGACATATCAGAGTTTATTCAAATAATCTGTTATCTGATCTGGTGTCAGTATCAAATCTGGCTTCATTATCTCCAATGCTGCTTTGGGCATTGTAGGGACATCGGCAGTCTTGGGGTCTTGAACAATGGTAAACCCCTTTTTATCCGCAATGTCCTTCAATCCCTTTGCTCCATCTTTATTGGCCCCTGTTAGAATAATTCCGAGGCACTTCTCGCGGTAGGCTACAGCAGCTGAGGATAGTGTATAATCAATAGACGGTCTGCTCTGATTATTCATATCCTCGACAGACAACGATATTGTCCCGTCAAACTCTATGAACATATGATAATTTGATGGTGCCAGATAAACCTTTCCCTGTTCAATACGTTGCTTATCAAATGGCTCTATAACCTCTTTCTGCGATTTGACATTGAGACTCTCAACCAAACCAGAACGAATATGTTTTAGCCTATGCATGCATATTATTATAGGCAACTCAAAGTCAGCCCTCAACTGCGAGAGCATCTTCAGGACAACTGCAAAACTACCAGCCGAACCTCCTATTACTACTGCTTTGTAATCACTCATGTTCAGTTCAGTTTAATCGTCCATATATTGATTCATTTGCTTCAATTGGTCCAAACATGGTTGTCCGTATTACAGGCACTTCCTTTATTCCAATAGCTAACAAACCTTTTGAATCGAGCATCGCTGTGAGCCGGTTCATAACCTTCTCATGCATCTGCTTATTGTAGTTAAGCAGATTATTTCTGAAAATAACTATATCGAACTTATCAAACGATTCGTTCATGAACCAGCATTTTCTGAATTCTACTTTGGAGAGCAGTTCTGCTTTAAGCTTTATCTGATTCTGCGATTCATTCTTCTCAATATAGTCATCGTATTGTGCGTCGACTTCTAACCTTTCAAAGTTCGACCTATTAACTTCATCATCTGCATTACTTATGACAAGCGACTTTATCTCATCAATAGCAATCTGAGAAACTGAATTAACAACAACCGAAACCTTCTGGCGTAATCCAAGTTCTTCAAGTATAATGAGAAGACTGAATAACTCCTTGCTATCAACGACATCTGGGAACCATACTCTCAGGGAAGCAGAATGTGTTGAAATTCTCTTTCTCAAGGCTCTCCAGAAAGCAGGATCTCTGAACATCTCCGTTGCAGGAACCGACATATAGTAGGCAATAGCGTCTGACTTTGTTGCATCTGACAACATGTCGTTGAACTCCGTCACCTTATGGACATTCAACTTGTCAAAACAATAGGTCAGGCGACGACGAAAAAACGAGAAGTTGAAATTAGAATAATCAATCTTCATCGCCTCTACCATCTTTGCGGCTATGTCTTTTATGTCGTTAATTGTCAAAAACATACACTTATCACATGCGTTTATGATAATAACCTACCTGCTCATATTGTCCACTATACTTAGTCGGTATCATCTCCTGTTTGCCAAGAATCAACACCGCCTTATCGTAAGTTTTTGAATCTATCATCTGCATAATTTTTGTCTGCAATACGTCATTAAAATATATTAATACGTTACGAACAAAAACTACATCTACCTTGTAAGGGAAAGGACATTTCTCCATTACCAGATTCTGTTGCATATACTTTGGTATTTCTGTCAAGAATGGTTTGACAGCCATTGTATCTTTAACTTCATCAACGTCAAAATAATCCTCAAACTTACTTTTCGAACCTATTCCAGACATAACCTCCTCGAAGTTATTCTTAAAATGGCTATTGAACTTATAGGCATACAATCCCTTTCGTGCCACGTTAAGAACTCGCGGATTCAAATCTGTTCCGAATACCCTCACTCTATCAATTAACCCCCTCTCCTTAAGCAATATCAGATTAGAATATGTCTCTAATCCTACAGAACATCCTATATGCCAGAATGTTATGATTCCTGTCGTTCTCAGTCGCTGGTATAGCGTCTTATACAATGAAATCCACACTATCGGATCTCTGAAGAGTTCTGTTGTATTAACAGTGATATCCTCAACAAAACGCGCCATATATAGACTATCAGCTATGACTTTGTCGAGTAACTGCTCAAACTGAATGTTTTGTTCTTCACAAATCTTCAGCAAGCGTCGGGATATACTCTGTTCAGAATAATCGCAAAAGTCGTAACCTGTCTTAACCTTTAGAGCAACCAAAAATTCCTTCGCATCCATAAACACTCTTCCCTATCCATATAATTAGAATAACTCCACCTCAACATTTTGGATAAATGCTGTGAAAGAATGCTCTTCACCAACCTCTGCCTCAGAAAGCAAGAACAAAACAGGAACTTCCTCACCATATTTATTCTTGATAGGAACTTCCCGACGTTCTCCAACAATCTTCTTCATATCAGGATTTGCGAACGCCTTTATGAAGTCGTTATTCTGCAATGAGTCAGATGAGAATAGGATATTTACATCCTTATTCAACACCTCAGCTCTGTCGTAGCACCATAACTTCTCAGCTGCCGCATTAAAGAACTCAATAATTCCATCCTTATTAATAGTAATTATTGCATCCAATGCGCCCTCGAGAGTCTTTTCGTTACGCTCTTTGACAGCCTCAATCTCTTTAAACTGAGCCTTCATCTCCTCACTCTGCTCTCGCAGTTTAATATCAAGCTCTTCCTTACTATGTTTCATCTCTTGCTCAAGGCGTACCTGGTCTGCTATATCTGTCTCAAGACTCAATACCTTCAATACCTCGCCATTCTGGTCGATGACAGGAGAGTATGTTGACAATAGGAACACCTCTTCGCCCTTCTTTGTGCGGCGACGAACACGACCGTTGTACGTTTCGCCCCTTCCTAATGTCTCCAAAACTTCGTTAAACTGGTCGACATCCTCTTTGAAGCAGAATACCTCCATATTCTGACCCTCAACCTCCTCTTGCTTGTATTTAAATGTCTTCAGGAAGTTTGAGTTCATAGCCAGGATTGTTCCATCGGTCTCAAACTCGCATGATATAGAAGCATGGTTAATGGCATCGATGATACCCTTCATTTCAATACTACGACGATCTGCCTCCTCCTGAGTTGCACGCATCTCCTCAAGATTCTGTCGGAGTTCCTCCTCCTGCTGAGCATTCTTCTCAGCCTGAATCTGCGTTTCGCGCAGCAACTCGGATGTCTGAATGTTTGTCTTAACGGTAGATATTGTCATTGCAATAGACTCAGCGGTCTTTTCAACGAATTGTATCTCATGCTCCTGGAATGGCTGGAATGAAGCCATCTCAATAACTCCAAATATCTCATCGTTAGCCTTCAAAGGAACCAGAAGTAATGAGCGAGGATTAGATTGTCCGAGTCCTGACGTTACAGTAATATAATTTTCAGGTATATCAGTTATGTAGATTGTCTCTTTCTCCAACCCACATCTTCCTATCAGGCCCTCTCCCCAATTAATCTTTTTGTCGGAATACTTCTTTCTGTCGAAGGCAACAAATCCGGTCAGTTCAAAATACTTTTCGCCATCTGGGGACGTATTCAGAATAAAGAATCCTGCTTGATTAATCTTCATATAATCAACAAGATATCTCACAATATTGTATGATAACTCCTCCATGTTATCATTATTTCGACGCAAGATTTCACCGAACTGAGCAACACCATTGGTCGCCCATGTTCGTTGCTCTTCCTCTACTCTTCTAAGCTCCTCCTCTTTCTTATTGCTAATGAGGTTGCCACGTAAAGTAGCCAACGAGTTACCTAACTCATCTTCCTGATCGATATTTAGTTCTGCATCTAATTGTCCATTAGACAATGACTCAATGAACTGCAAGACAACAGACGAGCGTTTCTCCTCTTGCTTAAGTACATTATTTTGTTGCTTAATAATCCTTGCCAATTGAATTGCGATAATATACCCTGCGACTGCTGTAAGGAAAGGGAGAAGCAGTACTACCCAATAGGCGGGGAAAACACTTATGAAATCGTTTAGGTTGTGATTACTTGAATGATATGCCTCTGAATCTGCCATAAGAAGCAATATGAGTAAAGCAATAACTACTCCGAAGATAAAGCCTCGGAGTGCATACATTCTAAGCAATCTATTCAGTTTCTTCTTTTTCATCTGAAACGCGCGCTATATTGTGTTATGAGATTTCGATATTTGTACTAATCGCTCTGTAATCTTATCAAGAGAGACTACTTCGTCTGTAGCTCCCTCTTTAATTGCCTCTTTTGGCATACCAAAGACTACACTTGACAATTCGTCCTGTGCTATACAATGGGCTCCTGTATCATGAAGCTCCTTCATACCTTTAGCTCCATCATTACCCATGCCTGTCAGTATAACTCCTATGGCATTTTTCCCTGCATAACGAGCTGCTGAACGAAACAGAACATCCACTGATGGTCGATGTCTATTGACAAGCGGGCCATCCTTTACCTCTACATAGTACTCCTTCCCAAGCCTTTTCAGTAGCATATGCTTATTACCTGGAGCTATAAGAACTCGTCCCTTGTAGAGTTTATCGCCATTTTCCGCCTCTTTTACTTCCAATTTTGAAATCTGGTTTAGACTATTAGAGAAGGAGCGTGTAAAACCCTCTGGCATATGTTGCACAATAGCAATTCCCGGCATTTGCTCAGGCATATCCTTCAGCACAACTCTGATAGCCTCAGTTCCTCCAGTAGAGGCACCTAAAACAATGACCGTCTCGGTGTTGACTATAATGTCGTTCAGACTTCCCTTCTCTATGACGACGTCAGCCGAGTATTTAGGTCGGATTGACGAGAGATTGGCTATAGGAATAGCTCTGGGTGTTTCGGGGAATGATACTCCTACATTTGGTTTTGCTTGTTGAGGTTGCTGAATCTGAGCCTGTCGCTGCTGAGCATATTCTTCAGGGTTGATTCTACGTATCTTGGATAATGCTGCAGCTTTTACAGCATCACACAACATTATGTGAGACTCTCTAAAGAATTGATCGGGATTCATTGATGGCTTAGCAATAATCTCACTTGCTCCATATTCCAGAGCCTTCATTGCTACCTCAGTTCCCTTTATTGTCAAAGAAGATATAACAACTACTGGAATAGGATGTTGAGCCATAATTTTTCGCAGGAAGGTCAATCCGTCCATACGAGGCATTTCAATATCGAGCGTTATTACGTCAGGAACCTCCTTCTGTATCTTCTTGACAGCGATAATCGGGTCTGCAGCAGTTCCCATCACCTCTATTGCTGGATCTGCCTCCAGAATAGAAGATAGGGACTGTCTGACGACAGCCGAATCATCCACTATCAACACTCGAATCTTCTTGTCCATTCTAATTCTTTACATATATCACCTTAATGTCAATCACAATTCTCTCTTATCCAAGAATTTATGACGCACCTCTCCTGTATCAGTAAAAAAGAGAATTTTTCTTCCTCTTTTTCCAGCTACGCTTGAACTTATAATTGGTATCTTATTTTGTTCGAGCAGTAACTTAGCTATTGCTATATTTCTTTCTCCTATCATCGTTGTGGACTTTCCACCACCTACATCAAGCAGTTCGCCACCTCCGAATACTTTGGCTTGAATGTCTTCAACACGGCTACCGAGCGACCTCATCTTTTCAATAAGTTTCTCTATGGCTATATTGCCATACTTAGGAGATGCAAGGTCCGTACCATTCCACGTCGGTAACATATAATGATTTATGCCACCGAAATGGAGTCGCTTATCCCATAGGCAAACAGCCACACAAGAACCTAAAACTGTCTTTACGACGTAAGGCTCGCGACTGGCAAATAACGACGAAGGATATAAGAAATGCTGCGCGTATTCCATTCGTCTTATTGGTTAAAATAACTCGTCTCCGTCTTCAAAGAACATAGCATCATCACCATCAATCATACCAGCATCTACTATTGAATCCGATTCTGGTAATTGTATGGTAAATAATGAACCTTCACCCTTTTGACTCTTGATATCTATTCTTCCACCAAGCATATCGAGAAGCGCCTTTGTAATAGACAATCCCAATCCATGGCCTTGATTTATTGAGTTAATACCTGTATCAAGTCGCTTGAACCTCTCAAATATGATATTCTGATTCTTTTCAGATATTCCCGTACCAAAGTCCTGAATAGATATGTTCAGTTCGTCATCATCCATCCAAACCTTGACAATGACCTTGCTATCCTTGTAACTATACTTGATAGCATTGTTCATTATGTTAGTCAATATTTGGCGCAGTTTCTCCGAGTCGGTCTTGAAGTCAAAACTCTTTCCGAATCCTATCTCTATTTGATAGTCAAACTCTATCTCGATACCCATCTTTCGGGCTACAACAGAGAACGATTCGATAACCGATTGTATCAACTGTCTTACATTGACCTTTGAAATATTCGGAGATAATTCACCCGCCTCTATCTTAGCTGCTGTAAAGATATTCTTTAGCTGAAAATCAAGATTAAAACACTCATTGTGGATCATGGCAACCATTGATACAATCTTCTTCCAATCTTGTTTCTCAACAGATAATATAGCCTTTGACAAGCCGAGTATAGAGGTAAATGGGTTTACTATTTCATTCGTAATGTTAGAAATGAAGTGACTTTTCAAAGCCTCAGAATCCCTAAGTCTTTTACTCATAACTGCGTATTCCATCTGCAAAGTCTCCAACTTCTGCTCGATGTTACGACTCTCTTCAAGCCTACTTCTTAACTCCCTGAGTAATTGTTTGTCAGATATGTTGTTCATAATCATGATGTATTATTTACGTTTAAATATTGTAGGTTTTATGTTATCCAATGGCACTGTCATGTTTGCTACCGACTCAGAATGACCTATGAATAGGTAACCACCTGGATGCAAATGCCTGCATAACTTATTTATCACTTTTTCTTGTGTCTCTCTGTCAAAATATATTAATACATTTCTGCAGAAGATAACATCATACGTCTCTTTGATATCATACTGAGAATCCATCAAGTTGAGGTACTTAAGAGAAATATTCCTCTGAAGTTCTGGCGCAACCCGTACAGTTGGATTTTTTCGATCCTTACTTCTGTAGAAATATTTCTTTTTGAGCGATAGCGGTATTACATCTACTACATGCTCTGGATAGACTCCTTTTACGGCCTTCTCGAGAACATTGTTCGATATATCAGTTCCTAATATCTGATATGTCATCTGTGGATGTTGCTCTATAAATTCGTGAAGCACTATACTGATTGTGTATAATTCTTCACCACTCGAACAAGCAGCACTCCATATTTTTATATTCTTGACAGGACGAGCCTCATACTCTGGCAAGACGACCTTCGTAAGAAAATCAAAATGAACTGATTCTCTAAAAAAATCGGTCTTATTGGTTGTTACGACACTCAGAAAATTATACAACTCTTTTTCTTGCCCCTCAGGACTAAAAAAGTAGTCTTTATACTCTGAGTAACTCCGCATATTCAACTCTCTTATCCTCTTCAACAGTCGTCCCTGAAGCATAACACGTTTTATGTCGGGCATCTTGATTCCATATCGAGAGTATATATAGTCACTAAACACCTTGAAATCTTCCTTTGACAATTCCGCCTTGAAGACATCAAAATCCTCAACAATATGTGATTCAGCTACCGACAATTCTTCTCCTCCCTCTACTCTTTAATAATCTTCTTTAACTCTACTATATCAGTGTCTGAGAAAACTTTATCAACATTCAACATCAAAACCAATTGTTCGTCTGCTCCATGGGCAGCAAAATCCACATATCCTGGCTTATATGTCGAAGTAATCTGCTGTCTATTCTCTTCACTAACCTCAATTATATCCGAAACTTTGTCAACAACAACGGCAACGTCAAATTCATCGGATTGCCCTGCATTAACAGCCAATACTATCGTACAAATCTGATTACTTACATTCACTGGTGGCATACCAAATTTCAATCCCGTATCTATTAATGGGATAACCACCTCTCTATGCTCAATAAGACCCTTTAAATATGGCAGATTTGCTTGGCGTGCCTTTGGTTCGTTATATTCCAATATCTCAACAACATTGGCAACATTAACCCCAAAGACACACTCTCCTACCTGAAAGGTTAGATATGCATTGATTGTTTCTTCTTCCATCTCTCTAATTCTCTATCACTTTTGCTAAGTCTTCAACACTTACGGTATATATGAATTTGTCGTTAATTTTGATAGTCCCATTTAATGTCTTTTGAACACTTGTCTCTATCTGCATAACAACATCTTTTGACCACTGTTCGTTAGTATAGTCAAAAACCTCATCTACCTCGTCAACAAGAAATCCTATAAGACTATCATTATCTGCATCGTCAACTGAAATGATAACAATTGATGCCTCAGGATGAGTCTCGTTATTTGCTATGCCGAACATACTGCTCAAATCAACAACTGGAACCATGTTTCCATGGTTATTGATTACTCCAAGAATATAATCCTTTGAGAGCGGCACTTTTGTGGGCTCCGTATACTCAAGTATATGCCGTATCTTCATCGTCTCAAAACTGAAGTACTCGCCTGCAATTTTGAAAGATGTCACTGATGTCAGTTGCTCGTTATGCTCTTCCATACCTCAATAGTTATTGTTTCTGCTTTTTATAACGAAGCACATTATAATAGTTTATAAGTCGAGTGGTATCTATAATGAGCGACAATGAGCCATCGCCCATCACAGACGCACCTGGTATCATATCGACTTTTCTTAGGAATCTTCCTAATGGCTTGACGACAATCTGGTACTCACCTATTATCTGATTAATAATTATTCCAACACGCTTGTCGCCGTTTCTGACAAGTATAATCTTAGACTTCTCTATGTCTATCTGTTCATGGTAGAATAACTGATTCAAGTCTATAAATAATATCTGTTCTCCAGCGTAGGTGAAGATGTTACCTACTCCATTATTGTTAAAAGCAACCTCACTTGGAGATAATATTCTCTCAATTGTCGACAATGGGAATACGAACTGCTCTCCATTGACCTTTGTCAAAAGGCCATCTATTATAGACAATGTCAACGGCAAATCTAAGGTTATCGTCGTGCCCTGGTCAACTTCTGAATCTATCGATACCTCTCCTCTTATCTCTGCAATTTTACTCTTCACAACATCCATTCCAACTCCACGGCCACTGACGTCACTCACCTTATCTGCTGTAGAGAAACCACTTGCAAAAACCAGATTTAAAATCTCCTTCTTTGTAAGATTTGTATTCTTATCAATTATACCCTTTTCGACCGCTTTATTGAAAAGTTTTTCAGGGTCCATTCCCTTTCCGTCATCACTAATTTGTATGATAACGCTGGAACCAGAATAAAATGCCTTTAAAAGGATTGTTCCCTTCGGATTCTTCCCCTTCTTGATTCTCTCTTCTGGCAACTCTATTCCATGGTCTCCTGAATTTCTGATTATATGTAACAGTGGATCAGTTAGATGCTCTATTATATTCTTATCAAGCTCTATTTCGCCACCTTCAACCACAAACTCTATCTCTTTGCCTAATTTGGTATTCAAATCGCGAACCAATCGTTGAAAGCGTATCAACTCACCCTGCAACGGAATCAAGCTCATTTCAAATGAATTATCACGCAGTTGTCTGGTGATTTTTTCCATTTGTTCAGCAACAGAAGCAAAATTCGGATCATTACTTTTTGCGGCAATCAAGTTAAGCTGCGCCTGCATTATGACGAGCTCACTTACAGCATTTACCAGTTCATCTATTTTGGATGAAGCCACCCTCATTGATGATATCTTAGCTTCTTGCTGCTTAACTGCCACATCAGACTTTTTAGCAGTTGTTTCTGCTGCTACTTTACTTTCAGTTTTAAATACTGAAAAATCATCCTTTGTTAGTAAGTTGCCTGATGTATGTGCTTTTTCAAAAATTTGGAGCAGTTGCTCTTCATCTCCAACAATATTTCCATCGGGCAACTCCACAATGTCAACTTTACAATCGTCCTCAACAAAGATGAAGACATCCTTGATATCATTGATATCCTGATTTGTATTAAGTACAACCTGCCATTTGATTCTAATGGTAAGTGGCTCGAATTCATCAAAAGATTTTACATCCTGAAAATAAGAAACAGTCTTTGCCTCCCCTAAAGCCATCAAGTCTTCTATGATATATAGAGGATTTGTTCCGTTACTTAGCAAATTTTCAAAGGGCTCGAAAGTAACAAGATAATTCTTTTGTTTTGAAGATGACGGCTGAGCTGTTGGTAGAGTCTGCTCTTTCGCTACCTTATTTGGATTAACATATAATCCCTCTCCAGGAGCAAATTGCTGTTGCAAGCGTCTTATAAAATCGTTCTGACGCGATATATCTCCTTCGTCAGTCAATTGACCTAATTCCAACAACTGTCTGATATAATCAAGACTTTCAAACGTCAGCGATATTATATCTTTAGTAACTTTAATCTTATCGTTGCGAATATGGTCATATATCGTTTCCAGATTATGCGTAAAGGTACTGAGATCATTAAACCCAAACATTGCACCACCTCCCTTAATGGTGTGCATAGACCTAAATATCCTCTCAATAATCTCCTTATTTTCGGGATTATTTTCGAGTTCAAATAGGGCCTCTTCAATACTTGAGACATTATCATTGGCCTCTTCGACAAATTTCTGTTGAAATCTATCTAACATACCTAATTTGTTTGGTTATTAATTTGTTACCTCGTCACAATACAAATTGGAAACTAATAGTTGTCTTAACGTACTACTCTTGATATTGCACTTAAGAGCTTTGCAGGAACGAATGGCTTGATAATCCATCCTGTAGCTCCCGCTTCCTTAGCCTCCATCTTTTTCTCTGTCTGACTCTCCGTGGTTAGAAAAAGAATTGGAATGTGCTTATAAGCATCCATCTCTCTTATCTTTCTGATGAGACCAAGACCATCAAGATTTGGCATATGAAGGTCAGTGATGACAATGTCGATATTACGTCCGTCAAGGAATTTCAGCGCATCTTCTCCATCAACACCTACAAGAACTTCATAACCCTCGTTCTGTAGCGTAAAGTTTACAACTTCACGGATACTCTCCGAGTCATCTACTATTAATACTGTCTTTGCCATATTTTATATTTTTTGCATTTGTTCTTTATACTTACTGTCTAATTTCTTCTAAATTAATACCAGCTTTAGCTAATAATACCTCAAGATCTTCTGGTATGGAAATATTCAACTGCAGGTTTTTACCCGACTCTTTCCAGGCCAATTTCATTGATAACATGAGTTGCACGAATGTTATATCTACATTATCAGCAACAACCTCTATTTCGACATCTTTATCAGTTGAAATATTTGATTTCAACTCGTCATATATCTTTTCAATATGATTGATGATGATACTACCAGATATAACAACCCTCTTTACATCTCCCTTGTAAGCAAACGATATGTTATATGAACTCATGTCTATCGTAAATATTAAAAGCGTTCGTAATCGTTCATGTCAAACTCTTTACCAGATGTACCGAGGTTAATTGTTGTTCCTGATTTATGTCGATTTTTCGATTTCTTAACCTCTTCATCTGTCTTAGTTTCAACATTTACCTTCTCGCTCAATCCTGCAGTATGTCTTGCTGGTTTGTCTTCCGCTGGTTTGATATCTTCAGATGCAACATTGTCAACTTCAAAGTCGGATGCCTCCAATTTGAAGAAGTTAACAGCATTCTTCAAATTCTCTGCCAACTGACTCAATTGTACACTACTGTTAGTAAGCTCATCTGATGATGATGCATTCTCCTGTGTAATGACATTCAAGTTCTGCATTGCAAGATTAATCTGTTCTGCGCCAGTCTTCTGTTCGATAGATGCTGCTGAAATCTCTTTAATGAGAACAGTTGTCTTCTCTATATCAGGTACCAATGCCTTAGCCTTTTCACCTGCCATCTGAGATACCTTCATACCCTTATTAACAAGAGTAACAATCTCGTTGGCAGCTTGTTTACTACGTTCAGCAAGTTTTCTGACCTCAGCTGCCACTACAGAGAAACCGCGTCCATGTTCACCAGCACGAACAGCCTCTACTGCCGCATTTAAGGCTAAGATATTTGTTTGAAAGGCTATATCACTGATGATTGTAATTTTCTGGCTTATTATGCTCATTGCCTCAGCTGCCTCGTTTGAGTACTGACTTGATAATGTCACGTTCTCAGCAGTTGAAGATGTTATCTTTTCTGTTGCAATTGCATTTTCTGTATTCTGATCGATGTTTGCTACCATCTCTTCAATGGCAGTTGACACCTCCTCTGCACTTGCTGCCTGCTCACTTGCACCCTTGCTAAGCTTCAACGAACTGCTCTTAAGTGAATCGCCAGAATCAACCAAGTCATTTGCATTCTTATCAATGGTTATAACGATGTTCTTCACATTATTAGCCATCTCTTGCAATGCTTTTGATAATTGACCTATTTCATCATCCTGCTGAACGTCAACAGTGGCTGTTAAATCTCCTCTACCGATAGCCTGTGCAAATAGAACTCCCTTCTTCAAAGGAGTAACTATAGATTGGTATAACACCCATGCTACAAGTGTCGCTATACCTATAACTAATAGCGACATTATTATAACAAAAATCAATTGGACATTATTCCAGAAAGATATATTGTCACTTATCTCTGCACATTTTGCGTCACATGTGGTAACAAGAGAGTTCATTATCCCATTCAGCTCTTTTGCTGCTAATGATACCTCACCATCGGAATTAACTAACCATTGGCACTCAAATAGGGTGGTAGTATTATTATAGCTCTCAAAATCGCTTAGATTTGCCATTATTTCCTTTTGATACTGAAAATATTGTTGAGCCAAAGAGTCAGCTAATGCAAGTGTATCCTTAAACGACTGTTCCCAATCTAACGTATTATTCTTGACACTTGCAAGAACAGCATGAAAATCTGTATCAATTATCTGAGCTAATCTGATTTTTTCAGGTGTAGCATCTTGTTGATCCAAATATACCCAACTGACTATAAGCTGATTTGTCTCCGTAACATAATTCATCAACTCAGCAACATTTGCCTTTACTGGCAAGTACTCGTCTGTCTCATTAGCCTGCATCGAACGCGTATACATATGGATGCCGATAGTCAAGACAGCATTGATTATAATGAAAAGGAAAATAGCGCCAAAACCTGATAATAGTTTTTGCGCAATATTCAATTTCAGATTCTTGAACAAATTCATTGATATATATTTTTTAATTAATCAAAGGTTTATAGCTCCATTCATCATTTCAAGCTTAGAACTAAACTGAATTCCAGCTATCGAAGCATTCTTCTTATGCAATTCAAACTTTAGAATGTCATCACGAACAACAAAGTTAATCATGGCACCCTTGTTAGTAGCTCCCTCAACCTCAGTAATAATCAAAGTATTCTTACCTACTTTTGCCATTACTGCGTCCGAATTCTTATTATAATTTCCACCAGCTCCCACATATACAACTTGACAATCCTCTAATTCATCAACACTCTTGAATTCCTTAATTACTATATCTTGATATCCGAATTTTTTACCCGTAGATAGTTTTGTTAACCACGAAGCCAACTCTTTATCCTTTATAACACCAATCACAAAATCGCCTTGTCTAACCTCTTCTGACCAGCCTATATAGCGAATAAAGTTGAATGTTAACATTGCCTTTGCTTTAGGCACAACCTGCGCCTCAACAACCAATGGTAATAACAACAACGTTATTATGAATAATATTTTTTTCATCTCTGTACCCTTTTATAGTTAATAATGAACCTAAACTCCGAATAATAATACATCAAGTTTTTAGGTAGCAAAGTCAAAGTTAATTAAATTTTGAACATATAACACAATAATATCTTCATTTTTTATATAATGTGCCATTCGTTATGTCAAAAAGTAATTCTTTGGCTTTTAAAACATCTTTGGCAATCTGATTTTTTAGGTCTGTTAATGTATTGAATTTCTGCTCTTTTCTTAACATTTGGAAAACGTTTACTACAACTTGTTTTCCGTATATATCACCATCAAAATCAAATATATTTACCTCCAGTGTTTTTTCTTCATTTTCACCAAAAGTAGGGTTAACCCCAATATTTAATACGCCTCCATAATTCATATAGTTACATTCCAACATCACAGCATATACACCATCACATGGAAGTATTTTGTCGACTGCAATTTCTGAGATGTTTGCAGTCGGGTAACCTATGGTGCGACCTATTTTTTTTCCATCTACTACTTTTCCACTAAAACAATATGGTCTTCCAAGTGATACTAACGCTTTTTGCATCTCTCCATTCAGTATGTATTTTCGTATGACAGAGGAACTAAGTTTTTCTATACTCTCAATACTCCTCTTACTATATATTGATGCACTTATTCCATATTGTTCAGCTATGTGTTTACATTCTTCAGTATTACGACCATCACTTCCAAAATGATGATTATAACCCAATAGGAGTCGTTGTGATAGTAATTTGTTCTTCAATATATTCTTAATAAACTGCTCAGCTGTAAGTTTGGAAAAACTTGTCGTAAAATCTACTATAACCAGATGGTCAACACCTAATCTCTTTATCTCATCTATCTTCTCTTGAAGTGTCGACAATAATTTTACCTCTTCATTTTTAGTCCCAAGAACCTGCTTTGGATGTGGCCAAAATGTAACAACCACATTCTCAAGAGATGATTGTTGTGACTCTTTAACAAGATGCTTAATTAAACTTTGATGTCCAACATGAACACCATCAAACATACCTATGGTTACCATGGTAGATTTGCATAATTGTATAGATTCTATATCTCTATGTATTACCAATTTTTTGAGATTTTAGTATTTTTGCACAAAGTTACGATTAAGCGAGAACAAAGACAAAGAATTTGGATTTGTAGAGCGTGAGTAACTTCAAACCATAGGTTAAAAGTTACGATTTAGCGAGAACAAAGACAAGGAATTTAGATTTGTAGAGCATTAGCAACTTCAAACCATAGGTTAAAAGTTACGATTAAGCGAGATAGGGTAGCATTTAATTTCGTCTGAAGATGGCAGATATTATTTATTCCCATGTGGAAGCAAGAAATCCGGAACTACAACTGGATATTGATAATGACATTAGAATTTCCAGATTTAAGTCGTTAGCTATACTTGGACCAAATGGCAGTGGAAAATCAAGATTTACTGACTCTATAACAAAGCATATTGCTATTAATAGTGGTACATTGGAATTTACTATAAATGGAAGTAAAATCAATAACAATGAAATTGGATATGTCTCATTTAAAGACGTAAATAAACTGACTGATTCCCTTGATAGTTACTATCAGAAAAGATGGAATGCAACAGAGAATGAAGATTGCTCAATCGTAGCTGATATTATCGGAAGAAATAGAATTGAGAGTGTCATAGACACTATACGTCTTTTTGGAATAGAAAATATTCTTGAAAAACATATAATTCAAATTTCATCGGGAGAGTTACGAAAATTATTGATAGTTCTCTGCCTACTTAAAAAACCAAAATTAATAGTAATTGATAACCCATATATTGGTCTTGATGCAGCATCTCGTGAAATAGTAAATGAAATGCTTCACAATATATGCGATAAGAGTGATATTGTATTAATCATAAACATTTGCAATAATAAGGATTTACCAGATTGGATTGATAGGGTAGTATTATTAAAAGAATTGAAATGTGTAGGAGTATGTAATACAAAAGACTACTTATCAAATGAAAAATTGCAATCTTATGTATTTTATAAAAATAAAAAAAATATAAAACTTCCTGATACATATTATTCGAGCGACATTTCATATAAAAATGCTGTTATTATGAATAGTATTAGTGTATCATATTATAATAAAACAATACTTGATAATATTAATTGGATTATTAAAAAACAAGAAACTTGGGCTTTGCTTGGTGAAAATGGTTGTGGAAAATCTACACTACTAAGTCTTGTTTCAGGAGATAATCCTAAGAGTTACGCAAATGATATAGTACTATTTGACAGAAGAAGGGGAACAGGAGAATCAATATGGGATATAAAAAAGCACATTGGATATTTAACTCCTGATATGCATACATATTACAGAGAGAATATTTCGTGTTTAGATGTTGTTGCTACAGGATTTCATGATACTGTAGGTTTGTTTATAAAGCCAACAGATGAAGAGAGAAGAATTGCAAAATTATGGATGCATACTTTTAAAGCTGATAATCTCGCAGAAAGGTCATTTTTGAAAATATCCTATGGAGAGCAGCGTCTTATTCTATTATGCAGGGTATTTGTAAAAACTCCAGATTTACTTATTTTGGATGAGCCATTACATGGGTTAGACCAATCAAAAAAGCAATTGGTTAAAGCTATTATTGAAAAATACTGCGATAAACTTAAACCAACACTGATATACGTCACTCATTATGAAAATGAAATACCAGATGTAGTAAGACATTATAAAAGACTAACCAAAATATAAAATTAATATGTCGACTATCACCATCATCAATATTATATTAGTCAATATAGGAGCATGGTTGCTCTTCAGCTATTTTTGGGGAGGCTGGACATTTAAGATATTCAAACCATATAAATGGCTTGATTTTAACAATAAAAAATTGATTAATAAAAAAATCTTATTATTAGAAAGGAGATCTAAGGATAAAATACGCACTCATACATTTTGGTTATTTATTAATCAATTAGATGAAAGGATGGTGAAAGGCGATATTATGTTTTGTGGAGTTGAAGAGACTGATTATATTACTCTTGCAAGTTATACTTCACCTGAGAGAAATATCTTAATTGTCGACCGATTAGAAGAGAAGAACATACATGTAATAAAAGAGAATTGTCAAGGTACAGTTACAGAACAGGATATTCACTTAAACAATATTACAGAAGAACAAATCAACCGGTTGTCTATATCAAAGGGAAAAATAGAGGTATATAAAGGTGAAATTGAGTCTCAATTAGATAAGATAGAGTGTAATAGCTTAGCATTAGCATGGATTGATTGTGTTGAATCTAAAGATATTGAAAATTCATTAAACTTTGCCTATTCAAAATTGTCTCCTGGAGGAATCATAATTATTCATGATTACAACCATAACTGGGAATCAGTAGAGATACAAGTAAATAGATTTATAAATACAATACCGGAAACATACATACCAATAGCTGATATGTATGGTTCAATAGCAATTATAAAAAACAGCAATTAAAGAGTACAGATTACTATTTAGAATACTCACTTACCAAATTTGTTAGTTCAACAAATTCACTTACTGATAATTGTTCTGGGCGCATCTTCATAAACCTGTGGTCTTTTGTTTTCTCATAGTCAAAGTTTATTGATCTGATACTGTTCCAAATAGTTTTTCTTCTTTGATTGAATGTGCTTTTTACAACCAACCTAAAAAGTTTTTCATCGCAATTTAATTGCTTTACACTATTTCTTTTTAATCGTATGACGCCGCTTTTTACTTTTGGTGGTGGATTAAAAACATTTTCATCTACAGTAAAGAGATATTCAACATCATAATACGCTTGTAAAAATACACTAAGTATTCCATAATCCTTATTACCTGGTCCACTTGATAATCGTTTAGCTACTTCTCTTTGTAACATACAAACAATCTCAGTTACTACATCTTTTTGTTCGAGAATATGGAAGAATATTTGAGAACTTATATTGTATGGAAAATTACCAATAACACCAAAACTTGTATGGTCAAAAATATTAAATAGGTCTAACTTAAGAAAATCAGCCTCAATTAATTGATCTTTTGTTATATCGAAATGAGAGTGTAAAAAATTTACTGATTCAGAATCTACTTCTACCATTTTAAGATTTATATCATCTCTTTTTAAAAGAAATTGAGTTAATACACCCATTCCAGGTCCTATTTCGAGAGTATTTATTTTGTTTGATTTAGTTGAATTATATGAATCACAAATTCTATTAGAAATAGATAAATCTGTCAAAAAATGCTGACCAAGACTTTTTTTAGCTCTTACTAAATTCATTTTAAAGTTATATTACTAAGGTAAAATGGATATCTAATATAGGTGTAAATATATAAAAAATGACTATACAAATAAGTCCGACACTATAACATTATACAACATCATTTTGTCTTCAGGAATAAATATATAATTACCAGTTCTTTTCAGCAGTCCATTACATATTTTTGATTGACATTTATCAAAAAATATAGTTTGATACTTTTGTAAAAATTTACTTTTAAGGTAATCTATGTCAATTCCTATATTAGTTCTTAACCTCAACATAACATATTCGTTAAACAAATCATCATCAGTCAAAATTTCATTTTCTCTTAAATAGACACCAGATACTTTAGAGTTAATATACCCTTTTAAATTTTCTACATTCTTCCATCTTAAATTTTTTCCATCGTAAGAAGAGGCTCCAGCTCCGAGTCCCAAATATGCAACTTTATTCCAATACGAAGAATTATGCAAACCAACATAATTTGAATTCATTGAATAATTTGATATCTCGTAATGTAACCATCCATTATCTTTCAATATTTTATTAATCAAGTTATATTGTGCTATAACTTCCTCTTCACAAGGCAATTTTAAAATATTCTTTTTTAGTTGTTTTTCAAGTATAGTATTAGGTTCAACAGATAATGAATATGAAGATATATGAGTTGCTCCTAAATCAATTAATTGTTTAATATCATGTTCTACTATGTCAATAGTTTGATTGGGCAATCCTATTATATAATCAAGACTAATATTTGAAAAATAATTTTTGAGTATATTAACTGATGAAATAGCCTTAAATGAATTATGTCTTCTATTAATAGTTTTCAATACAGTATCATCTAAACACTGAACACCCATACTAATTCTATTTACTCCTATACTCTTTAAGAAAGCAATATAATCTTCACTTACGTTATCTGGATTTAGTTCAAATGTAAATTCTTCGACTGAAGATATATCAAGTATATTATTAATAGAGGAGAAAAATGATTCATATAATTGTATATCAACTACTGAAGGAGATCCACCACCAATATAAATACTCTTTAATCTATATTTTTTAAACAAAGTAATCTCCTTTTTTAACTCATTTAATATAGCTTCAAAGTATGAATTAATATTCGACAAATCAGTAACACTATAAAAGCTACAATAAGTACACTTTGTTATACAAAATGGTATATGAATATATAGTCCAAAACACATAAAAATATCTTTAATTGTTTCACGTGAAACATTGAAAATTAGTTAGTTACACCTCTTTATTAACATGTTATTGACATATTAAACAATGTAGTTGTAAAATTACTCAATTTTCTGATTTATTGATAGTTATAAATTTTTTAGTTTTAATATTATTACAGTTATTGACATATGGTTGTTTAAAATTTAAGTATACAAAAATGACAAAAAAATTTGGCTTTGATAAGTAAATTATTACAAGAAAGGACTGACTGAAATTTAATTAAAGTGGAGTCAAGTTTAAAAAATTAAGCCAACTGTACTTGTTCAAAAGTTGTATATATATGTGTTCAAAAAATGTTATTAGAGTGAATATATATATTTATAACTCGTCATTGAATAAAATTTAAACATTAATTAATCATATTACGTAATAGAATTAACAAAAATTGTGTGTTCTATGAACATAGCTATTAATGATTTTTACTAACTTTGTGAGAAATGAACATATGTTGATAAACATTACTATTTATGGTTAATTATCTTTATATCAGCAAATAAACGGTGTTTATGGATAGTTAATAATTCATATTTAAAACTGAATAGTAATTAAATCAACAAATAGTATTTTTTTTTTTAAACTGAACTGAGAGAATATATTAATAATATAAAAGCAAAATAGAAAATGAGTGATATAAATAATATTAGTGTTGAAAAGGGTTATGTAGAAGCATTTGTAAGTCCTTTTACTGATCTTTTAGAAGATATTGAAATAATTAAAAAGCGCAAGAATGCATTAATTCTGGCCCACTATTATCAGAATTGGGCTATACAACAAGCAGCTGATTTTATTGGTGATAGTTTGGCATTAGCCCAAAAAGCTGTCTCTATTGATGCAGATATTATCATAATGTGCGGTGTTCACTTTATGGGAGAGACAGTAAAGATTTTAAATATGAACAAAAAGGTACTTGTTCCAGATTTAAATGCTGGATGCTCATTGGCTCAGAGTTGTAAAGAAGAAGATCTTAAAAAATTTAAGTCTGAACATCCTGATTATAAAATTATCAGCTATGTCAACACAACTGCTGAGGTTAAAGCTATTTCTGATATTGTAGTTACAAGTGGTAATGCTGTAAAAATAGTAAATTCTCTTCCTAAAGAAGAAAAAATATTATTTGGTCCTGATAGAAATTTAGGTCGTTTTATAAATGAAAAAACAGGTAGAAAAATGTTGCTTTGGGATGGTGCCTGTCATGTTCACGAACGATTTAAAATTGATGATATTCTTGCATTGAAAGAAAGACATCCTGATGCTCTTATTTTGTCTCATCCCGAGTGTAAGAAGTCTATAGTGGATATTTCTGATTTTACTGGTAGTACTGCCGAAATGATTAAGTTTGTATCTAATTCATCAGCTGAGTCATTTATTATAGTTACAGAAGAGGGTATAATGAATGAGCTTAGAAGAAATTTTTCTGATAAAATATTCATTCCTGCTCCATCAGAATTTTTGAGTAGTCATGATTACTTTTGCAATGAGTGCGAATATATGAGGTTAAATACATTGGAGAAGTTGTATTTAACATTGAAATATGAATTACCAGAAATAACTGTAGAACCAGAATTAGCTGCTAAAGCTAAAAAGTCGATAGATACAATGTTATCTCTTTCTTGATTTTTAATTAATCATTTATGATTCATTTAAAAAAAGATTTAAAGATTTTATTAGTAGAAGATAATCCATTAAATCAAAAATTAATGATGTTTAATCTTTCAAAGATGGGTTTTAACGTCACAATTATTGAGAATGGAAAAAAAGCCGTTGAGATCTATAGTTCTACTTTTTTTGATATCATACTAATGGATGTCATGATGCCGATTATGGATGGTTATGAAGCTACAAAGCTTATAAGGCAGTATGAGGCAACAACTGGTAATCATTCATATATAATAGGACTTACAAGTAATGTATATGATTATGACAGAGAAAAATGCATAGAAACAGGTATGGATAATTATATACCTAAACCTTTCAATATTGATTTTTTTTGTGATATTCTTCATGAACAACACTTTTTGTAGAAATGTTTGATGATATAAGAAAAATAGCTACAACAGAGAATGATTTTGATCGACAACTTCGTCCTTCCCACTTTGATGATTTTACTGGTCAAGATGGTATAGTAAAAAACTTAAATATTTTTGTTAAAGCTGCAAATTTAAGAAATGAGCCACTTGATCACGTTCTTCTTTATGGACCGCCAGGCTTAGGTAAAACAACACTTTCTCATATTATAGCAAATGAATTAGGTAGTAATATTAAAGTTATTTCGGCACCTTCACTTGATAGGCCTGGTGATTTGGCTGGTATATTAACTTCATTAGAATTACATGATGTTCTATTTATAGATGAAATTCATCGTCTTACTCCTGTTATTGAAGAGTATCTCTATAGTGCTATGGAGGATTATAAAATAGATATTGTTATAGATAAAGGTCCTGCTGCACGTACTATACAAATAGATATTAATCCTTTTACAATGATTGGAGCTACTACTCGTAGTGGTCTTCTGACAGCCCCATTAAGAGCGCGTTTTGGTATATCTTTTCATTTTCAAAATTACGATATTCCTACTTTATCAAAAATTCTTAAAAGGTCGTCTTCAATACTTAATATTGAAATAGATGAGGATTCATGCATAGAATTAGCACGCCGCTCAAGAGGTACACCTCGTATAGCTAATGCTTTATTAAGGAGAGTACGTGATTTTGCACAAGTAGTAGGTAATGGTCATATAGATATTGAACTAACTAAGTCAAGCTTAGAAGCTCTAAATATTGATTCATTTGGACTTGATGAAGTTGATAGAAAAATTCTCACCACAATAATTGATAAGTTTTGTGGTGGACCTGTTGGTTTATCTACAATTGGTACTGCCATAGGTGAAGATCCAGGAACAATAGAAGATGTTTTTGAACCTTATTTAATTCAGCAAGGTTTTATAAAGCGCACTTCTCGCGGTAGGGTAGTAACAGAACAAGCTTACAAGCATTTTAATAGAAATGGTTTTCTTCCTCTACAACCTTCTCTTTTTGATGTTGATAACGATAATAATTTTAATTAATGAGTAAACTTTCTTCACTTGCCTCTGATACTGTTGTATACGGCGCAAGTACTATTCTCGGTCGTGTATTGAATTGGCTATTAATGCCTTTTTACATTAGAATTATTCCAAAATATGAATATGGTGAAGTTGTAAATACTTATAGTATAATTGCTATTCTTCTTGTTCTTGTTACTTTAGGATTTGAAACTGGTTATTTTAGATTTGTAACTACGTCTAATAGAAATATACTTTTTAATACATTAAGTGTTACTATTTTTTTATTTGGGTCTTTTATTACCTTGCTATTATCTTTCTTTTCAGATTTTTTCTCAAGTATATTTCAATTTAATAGTTCCAGTTTTAGTATAATACTTCTCTTATCTCTTATTGTATTAGTTGATTCTTATAATAGCATATACTTTGCAGATTTACGTTTTGAAAAGAAAAGTATAAAATATTCTCTATTAAGACTATTACAAGTTATACTTACAATTATACTAAATATTATTTTTCTCTTTTATCTTAGATATTTAAATTTTTTTGGTATAGACTTCTCTTCTTTTGGAGATGTTCAATATATTCTATTAGCTAATTTATTAGGTTCTGTCTCCTCTTTATTTTTCTTTTTGCCAGCTTATTTAAAGTCTCCTAAGATATTTGATTTTAATATTTTAAAATCTATATTAGTATATTGTATTCCACTTGTAGGAATGGGTTTTTTTGGTATTGCTAACCAAGAGATTGAAAAACTATTAATACCAGTTTTAGATAATTCTTCTGACCCTCATGCTCAGTTGGCTATTTATGGTGCTAACTTTAAAATTGGAGTTTTAATGGCGATATTTACTCAGTCATTCAGGCTTGCTTTCGAACCCTTTTTCTTCAAGGAAAATAAGTCTAAAAATACCAACACTCAGTTATATGCAGATGCAATGAAGTATTTTGTAATATTTGGTCTATTGATATTTGCTTCTGTAATTCTATTCTTACCTTTTATTAGTTTATTTCTTACTTCTTCATACTTAGAAGGTAATATTGTAATTCCTATAATTCTTTTAAGTCAACTTTTGTTTGGAATATACTACAATCTGAGTATATGGTATAAATTGACTGATAAAACTTATTTTGGCATTATTTTCTCATGTTCAGGTCTGTTAGTTAATATTGTAGTCAACTTCTATTTAATACCTATTTATGGTTATGTTGGAGCTGCAATTTCATCACTTATAAGTTATTTTGTTATGGTGATACTCAGCATTGTATTTGGTAATAAATACTACTATATCAACTATCCTATTTTAAAGATTTTATTTTTATCTTTATGTACAATAGGTATTACTGCTTTATTCTACTATATCATGACGATTTCAAAAATTTACTGGTTAGTTTGGGCAGTTTTAGGAATATTTTCTATATTAGTGCTTTTCTACTTCACTGAAAAAAATAATATATTAAAATTACTAAAATATGGAAAACATAAAAATTAAAATAGTAAATAAATCATCAAATCCTCTTCCGGAGTATGCTACCGATCAGGCTGCTGGTTTAGATTTAAGATCTAATAATCTTGAGCCTATAGTTCTTAAGCCTCTTGAGAGATGTTTAGTCCCAACAGGCCTTTACATTGAATTACCAGTTGGTTATGAAGCACAGGTTAGACCGCGTAGTGGTTTGGCTTTAAAAAGTGGTATAACTGTCTTAAATACTCCTGGAACTATTGATAGTGATTATAGAGGCGAGATAGGTGTTATACTCGTTAATATCAGTAGTTCAGAATTTACTATTAATTTTGGTGAGAGAATTGCACAATTAATTATATCTAAACATGAACACGCTGTTTTCTTTGAAGTAGAGTCGCTTTCAGAATCCGCAAGAGGTGAGGGTGGTTTTGGTCATACAGGAGTTAATTAAATTATGAAATACTTTTTTATATTATTATATACATTACATTCCATTTGTTCTTTTGCTCAAATGGTCGATACAGAGTCCTTGTTTAATTATCTATTTCTTGATGCTTTAAAGAATAAACATAAAGAGCAATATAATCAAGCATTGCAATCATATTCCAATTGTTATAAGTTGGACGATAAAAGTAGTTTAATCCCTTTTGAAATCTCAAGATTATATCTCGCAGCTAATCAATATGAAGAAGCAAATTTATGGATAGATAGAGCTTTAGCGAACGATACAACTCATAACACTACGTATATAAAATACGCAACATCTCTGAAGATATACTTTGGAATGTATGAAAATGCGAAGAATCTATATCTAAATCTTGTTACAACTGAGCCAGAAGAGCCTACACATAAATTAATGTTAGCAAGGCTTTATTCTCAACTCAATAAACCTGATTCTGCGCACATGTGGTTAGATAGAATCTCCACAGATAGAATACCATGGTTAACTATTCAACTTGAGCATGTAGATTTGTATGAACGAGAACTCAATCCCAGAAAAGCTGAAAAGGTTCTCTATAATATCCTTAAACACGACCAAATTACTGCTGAACCATATATCTACTTATCCAAATATTATTTCAAAGTTAAAGACGATAAAAAGGCCCTTAAAATGTTATTTAAGGGTTTAGAAAAAGAGAAAGGAGAACTCGTTCTATTTGATTTAGCTGACTACTATTTATCTAATAAAGATATTGATTCATTTAAGAAATATTCTTTACAAGCCTGCCGATCTGAGCTACTACCTGCAAATAGTAAAACAGAGAAGATAAAATTCTATTTAAGCTACTCAATTGAGAATAAAATTTTTTCAAATGAGGATAATTTTATTTTAAATTTGATTAATGCTGCAGTTGAAAAAGATCCTGATGATGAGCAGCTTAATTATCTTCTTGCTTCATACCTCAGTTATATTAAAGAAAATGTCAAGGTTATTTCTTTAATGAAAAAATATCTAAGCAATCATAATCCTGATGTTAACTACTACACTCTCCTAATTTATACTCTTTTAAACGCCGATAATCCCGATTGGCCTTACATAGAAAAAGTTGTTGATAAAGGATTAAATTTTTATTATACTCATAACTATTTAGTTTTAGTAAAGGCCCTTTGTTATAATAACCAGAAAGATTTCTCATCTTCTGTCACTCTGTTAACAAAATTCTTCGAAGACGTTGATATTGATAAATCTTCAAACGACAAGCAATCATATGTAGATTTACTTAATATTTTAGCGGAATCGTACTATTATTCTGGAGATACCGCTAACTGTTTCTCTACTTACGACAAACTTCTTTCTTTAGATACCTCAAATTTTTTAGCTTTGAATAATTATAGTTACTATTTATCGCTCTTAGGCGAGAGGTTAGATGAAGCCGAAAAAATGAGTCGTATTACCGTTCAAGCAGAGCCAACTAATTCAACTTATTTAGATACCTATGCATGGGTATTATTCAAAAAGAAGCAGTATTCTCTATCTTTAATAATGATTGAATCGGCAATTAATTGTTTAAAAAGTGAATCTGCAGAAATCAGAGAACATTACGGAGATATTCTCTCAGCTATGGGACGTAATGAGGATGCAGTGGTTCAATGGAAAATTGCCTATTCATTAGATACTTCAAAACAATATCTTTTAGAAAAAATAGATCAATGAAGTATTTTTATTTAATTATATTTATATTTATTTTTCTTTTATCTTGTTCTAAAAGTAAAGAAAACAATTTCAATGAAGAGCAATTGTATATAAAGAATATTCTTACAAAGAAACATGATTCTTTATCGATTGTCTCACCTGTTATTATTTCTTCTTATTCTGCTCCTAAATCAAAAATATCTATATCTACGCCTCAAAAAGATTATACATTAAATCTATCTATAAAAATAATTTCAGATAGCTTGGTGAAGTTTTCTGTTTTTGCTCCTATCATTCCAGTCACATTAGCCAATATAACAATTTCACGTGATTCATTACTTGTTCGTAGTTCACTAATGGATTTTAATCTGAATGAATCTGTTCCTCCATTATTTGTACATTCTATACAATCTGTATTCTACGGAACTATAGATAATAAACTTTTTCACTATTTAGAAACAGATTCTATTTTGCTCAAAACAGATTTTTTTCATTTATATTCATCTTTTAATAATATACAATCGGAATTTGTTTTAGACTCTTCTCTTCATATTAATAAAGTATTATTATCAAGTAACGACTTATGTTTGTGTTTGTCTTCGGATGATTATTCGTTTGTAGATAAAGTAATGTTACCACATAATATAAATTTTAATTTTTCTACTCAAAGTCAATCATCAAATGCGACCTTGAAATTATCAAGTATAAAACTAAATATTAGATAATATGAAACTATCACTATTTGTTATTATATTTATTTTCCCTATATATATCTTTTCACAAACTGCTGATATAGATTCTCTTAAAGATGAGAAAACAAGACTATTGAAAGCGATAGAGTTGAATAATTCTCTTTTATCTGATTATAGTGTCAAGCAACATTCCGAGTTGTCGCAGCTTTCTGTTATCAATGAGCAGCTAACATCTCGTAATAAGCTTATTGATTTATATAATTATGATGTTTTAGCGTGTAATAAACAACTCCGTATCTTGAATTCAAAAATTGATACTCTTGAAATTTCTTTAAACAATCTAAGAATAGAATATGCAAATCTGATTTCTAACTATCAGCTTAACTCTCTATATTCAAATAATTTAATATATCTTCTTTCTGCTTCTTCGATTAATGAAACTTATAAACGTCTTATATATTTGCGTCAGTACAAAGACTATCATCTTTCACAGTATAATAATATCATAAATGTAAAAGCTAAATATGAGCAGACAAAATCAGTTATTCAAAATAAAAGAGAAGAATTGTCTGAAGCAATCAAGACGTTAGAAGATGAAAAACAGCGTTTAACAAATGAGGTTCAAAGAAAGCAAACATTGATTAGTAGTATATCAGATAATCTTCAACAATTAGAACAGCAAATTTTAGATATTCAACAGAAGTCGGAGCTATTAGAACAGCGTATAGTGTCTTTAATTGAAGAAGAACGCAGAAAAGCACTTCTTAATAATATTGATTCAACAATAAACTTTTCTAATATAAAAGGAAACCTTCCTTGGCCTGCTAACAATTGTGTTGTAGTTGATTTTTTTGGCCAACATGAACATCCACTTTTTCCTTCCATTTCTATAAATAACAATGGTATTGATATTAATTTATTAGGTTCGACTGATGTTCACCCTGTTTTAAATGGTGTTGTTTCGAGAGTTATTATTATTCCCGGAAGTAATGCGTCTATTATCATACGACATGGAAATTTTTTGACTGTTTATAGTAATATTTCCGACGTTGCTGTTAAGAAAGATGAACAGGTTACTACAGAAACCATTTTAGGACATGTTTTTTCAGGAGAGGGAATTAATTCAAAAATACTTCATTTTGAGTTATGGGACTCTGAAAATAAGCAAGACCCTCTCCTGTGGTTAAAAAAATTGTAAAAATTTTCCACATTTATGTAACATATAGCTTTGTCTTACGTAAATAATTTTTGTTAATTTACATTGATATGTCCAATATTCACGTTGAAGATAGTATCCAGATAATTTCAGATATAGCTTATATAGCTGAAGTTGAAACACTTATTGATAATCAGTCAGCTACATTTCATTTTAATGACGATGTATATGGTAAGCTATTGTTATCCGTTGTAGAAGCTGTTAATAATGCAATAGTGCATGGCAATAAATCTGACATTGAAAAGAAAGTAACCATTGATTACGTAATTGAAAATGATTTTCTTCAATATGTAATCAATGATGAGGGAACTGGTTTTGATCCGAGTATTGTACCTGATCCAACATCTTTAGAGAATATAGAAAATTTTTCTGGAAGAGGTATATTCCTAATGAGAAGTTTAGCTGATGAAATGGAATTTTCTAATAATGGGTCAACAGTTAGACTCAAATTTCTTTTAAATAATGATAATATTTAACGAAGAAAACGCCAAATCCAAATTAAAAAATAAGAGAATTTTAAAACAGTGGATAAAAGAGGTTGTCGATGACTATGGATTAGTGGTTGGCGACCTTTGTTATATTTTCTGCACAGATGATAAAATTTTAGAGGTAAACAGACAGTACTTATCTCATGATTACTACACTGACATCATTACATTTGATTATGTTGATGGTAGTGTATGTTCTGCCGACATGTTCATTTCTGTAGACACTGTTTTATCTAATAGTTTTCTTTATTCATCTTCTTATCTTTGCGAGATGCATAGAGTTCTAATTCACGGTGTATTGCATCTTTGCGGATTAAAAGATAAATCTCCTAAGGATTCAATAATTATGAGAGCTGCTGAAGATAAAGCTCTCTTGCAGCTTAAACTTTTACTCGAACAATAGAAGTTATGACGTTCCATTTTGATGTTATAGTTGTAGGTGCAGGCCATGCTGGTTGTGAGGCAGCACATGCAGCAGCTACTCTTGGTTCTTCCACTTTATTGATAACTATGGATCTTACTAAGATTGCACAAATGTCATGTAATCCAGCAGTTGGAGGAATAGCTAAAGGGCAAATTGTCAGAGATATAGATGCTCTTGGAGGATTAATGGGTGAAATCACCGATAAAACATCCATTCATTTTAAAATGCTCAATAAAAGTAAGGGTCCTGCTATGTGGTCGCCTCGTTCTCAGTGTGATAAAGTTTCTTTTTCTCTTAATTGGATTAAATCTCTTGAGAATACTACCAATTTATCGATTTGGCAAGATTCTGTAACAGAGTTAATAATAGAAAAAGGAGAAATTGGAGGAGTTAAAACAAAGTTGGGAGTCTCTTTTTTCTCAAAGTCTGTTATTCTTACAAATGGAACTTTTCTAAACGGATTAATTCATATTGGACGTATCAAATATTCAGGAGGAAGAATGGGAGATGAGGCATCTTTCGGTTTATCTAATCAAATGCTTTCTCTTGGTTTTAATGTTGGCAGGATGAAGACAGGAACTCCAGTCCGAATTGATGGAAGAACGATTAATTTTGAAGTTTTAGAGCATCAAGAGTCAGACGAAGATAAGCATCATAAATTTTCGTTTTATTCAGAATCGAATCATTTTCTTGAGCAACGTCATAATTATATTTGTTACACCTCAACAGAGGTTCATGATATTCTTAAGTCAGGTTTTTCTGATTCACCTCTTTATAATGGTACGATAAAATCCATTGGTCCGCGATATTGTCCAAGTATTGAAACAAAGCTTGTCAATTTTCCTGACAAATCGCAACATCAGCTTTTTTTAGAGCCAGAATCACTTTCAAATAATGAGTATTATTTAAATGGGTTCAGTAGCTCCCTACCTTTAGATGTTCAGATAAAGGCCCTAAACTGTATAAAAGGACTTGAGAATGCACAAATAATTAGACCAGGTTATGCTATCGAATATGATTTCTTTGATCCAACGCAATTAACACTCTCTCTTGAATCCTCTTTAGTACATGGTTTATTCTTAGCTGGTCAGATAAATGGTACTACTGGTTATGAAGAGGCAGCAGGACAAGGACTTATAGCTGGAATTAATGCCCATAATTATTGTAATTCAAAGCCCTATTTAATTCTTAGTCGAGATCAATCCTACATTGGGGTCCTTATAGATGATCTTATTAATAAGGGTGTAGATGAACCGTACAGAATGTTTACATCCAGAGCTGAACATCGGATTTTACTTAGACAAGATAATTCTGATTTTCGTCTGACTCAATTAGGGATTGACATAGGACTTGTTTCAGACAAACAAAAAACTCTTTTTGCGGAGAAGCAGTTAAAGTTGTCAAAACTATTAGAGCACGTTTACAAATTCAAAGTAAAACCAGATAATATAAATAATTGGCTTAATTCAATAAAATCTTCAGCTCTGACAGAGCCCAAATCTATAAGTGATCTTCTGATTAGGCCCGAAATTTCTATTTTTTCTCTTATAGAGAATAATAAAGATCTAATCAAACTTTCTTGTTCCTCAGAACAACTAAAGTACGAAATCCTCGAAGAATTAGAGGTTTTAGTAAAATACGCAGGTTATATTAAAAGAGAGAAAGAGCATGTTGACAGTTCAGCAAAATCTGATTCAATAGTATTAAAAGACAAAATTGACTATTCTATTGTATCTGCTCTAAGTTTTGAGTCTCGCGAAAAATTAACCAAACACAAACCTGCGACGATAGGACAAGCTAAACGTATTCCAGGAGTTTCGACAGCAGATATTGATATTCTAATAACTCTTCTTCACTCTTAGTGTTTCACGTGAAACATCATTTTGATATATGATACATTCTTCTAATAATGAGAGATTGAAGTACCTTCATTCTATTTTGGCAACTCTTCCAGAGCAACCTGGAGTGTATCGTTATTTAGATATGAATGATACTATCATATATGTAGGAAAGGCTAAGAATTTAAAAAAAAGAGTATCTCAATATTTTTCAAAAGATAATTTGACACCCAAGACGAGAGTTCTTGTATCGAAGATTACTGACATAAAATTCATAGTTGTACAGTCTGAGCAAGACGCTTTTCTTCTTGAAAACAACTTGATAAAGCTTCATCAACCAAGGTATAATATTCTTTTAAAAGATGGTAAAACATATCCATGGATTGTTGTAACTAAGGAGAGATTTCCTCGTGTGATTATCACAAGAAATAAAACTAACAATGGTTCTAAGTACTTTGGTCCGTACACATCATCAAAACAGGCCCATTATATAGTTGAAATAATTCATTCGCTCTTTCCTATTCGTTCATGTAGCCATAATCTATCAGATGAAAATATGAGGAAGAGGAAATTCGATTTGTGTTTAAAGTACCATATAAAATTATGTTCTGCGCCTTGTTGTAATCTTATCGATGAAGATGCTTATTCAGAGTATATTACTTCTATTCATGCTCTACTCTCAGGTAAATTCTCTGAGATTATTAGCATGCTTAAATCTAAAATGGCTTACGAAGCAGAAAATTTAAATTTTGAAAAAGCATCTAAGATTAAGTCTAATATTGAACTATTAGAAAATTATCAGTCACGTTCAGTAGTTTCAGCGTCTAAATCTTTGTCTGTTGAAGTGATGGCAGTTGAAGAAGAGAAGGGTACATCTAATATATATGTCAATCATCTGCATATTGAAGATGGAAAGCTACTTAGTTCTATAACCCATAAATTTTCAAGACCTATTGAACAATCTCCTTCAGAAGTGATATCTTCGGCTTTCAATACTTTTTGCGAAGAGGGAAATGTAAAATCGCATGAGATAATAGTTAACGTTTTGCCTGATATTTCATTTATTAATTACCATTTCTATATTCCTGTATCTGGAGAAAAACTGCGTCTTTTAGAGTTGAGTAAGAAAAATGCATTTTCCGCCATATACGATAATATCAAACAAAACTCTATTAAAAACAAAGATTCGCGCGAAGAGACACTATTATCTCTTATTCAGCAAAAGTTATCTCTTTCTGTCGTTCCACGTCATATTGAGTGTTTTGATAATTCTAATATCCAGGGTCATTTTCCTGTTGCTTCATGTGTTGTTTTTAAAAATGCAAAACCATCTAAGAGCGACTATAGGAAATTTAATATAAAATCAGTTGTCGGCCCTGATGATTATGCTTCAATGTACGAAGTGGTCCATCGTAGATATAGTCGATTAATTGAAGAATCCGCGCCTCTGCCTGATTTAATTATTGCTGATGGAGGTGAGGGTCAATTGAAAGTAATACATCAGGTATTGCAGGTTCTAAATATTGATATTCAACTAGTTGGTTTGGTCAAGAATAACCGACATAAAACTCACAGAGTCCTCGTTGGTTTTCCACCAAAAGAGGTCGAAATATCACCCAGAGAAGAAATTTTTGCATTTTTTACGCGAATTCAAGACGAAGTTCATAGATTTGCAATATCATTTCACAGAGAAAAACGTTCTAAAGCTATGCTCTCTTCTGAGGTATCCAATATTCCTGGAATAGGCCCTAAATCTACGAAGATTCTTCTTGATGAATTCAAATCTTTTGACAATATTGCAAAGGCAAGTGAACAACAATTATCTAATCTTATAGGAGACAAGAAAGCTTCAATACTATATAATTATATAAATAGTCAAACGAAAGATTCATTAAAACTATCTATATGAAGATTCTTAATCTATTCAATACGCTAAAGGATAAACTAATAAGCTTCTATCACGATAAAGAACTCAAGAAGAAGATTTACATAATCATATTTGAAAGCGATACCAAATTAGGAAAGAGGTTCGACACAATTCTTATGCTTGTCATTCTTCTTAGTATTTTACTCGTAATAGCTGAGAGTATGATGAGTTTTAACCTGTTCTTGCAACCTTATCTATGCGCTCTTGAGTATATATTCACAGCCTTCTTCACTATAGAATATCTTCTGCGTCTCTATTGCTCTCCTAAACCATGGAAGTATGCAACTTCGTTTTTCGGAATAATAGATCTCTTGGCGACTTTGCCATTATATATTTCATGGATTTTTGGAACCGCGCGTTACCTATTGATAATCAGAGCATTCCGCTTAATCAGAGTATTTAGAGTATTTAAATTATTCAATTTTCTTGACGAAGGTCACGCGCTACTCTATTCACTTAGAGCAAGTAGTAGAAAAATTTTAGTTTTCTTTCTTTTTGTACTTATTATGGTAATTTCACTTGGTACTGCTATGTACATGGTGGAGGGAAATATACCTGAAACAAAGTTCGATAATATTCCAAATAGCATTTATTGGGCTATTGTAACTTTGACTACTGTTGGATATGGTGATTTGACCCCTGAAACAGGCATAGGGCGTTTTCTTTCAAGTATCGTGATGCTACTCGGCTATACCATAATAGCTGTTCCTACCGGTATTGTTTCTGCTTCAATGTTTGAGTATGGGAAAAAGGCTAAATCTAAAGCGTTGGCGGAATCAAAGAATTTAAAAAGAAAACGGAAGAACACTGTTGACAGATCTTGGAAGACTCTCGCAAGTGAATATATTGTTCACGAAAAATGGTTGACTGTCAGAAAAGAGCATGTTTTATTGCCTACAGGAGCAGAAATTAATGACTATTACGTCCTCGAATACCCAAACTGGGTTAATATTATAGCAATCGATGAGATTGGGCGTTTTGTAATGGTTCGACAGTATAGACATGCTATTAAGCAGACACTATACGAGCTGTGTGGGGGAGTGTGTGAGGCAGATGAAGATCCATTGCGCGCAGCACAGAGGGAACTATTTGAAGAGACAGGCTATGGTAATGGCGAATGGTCGCTTATGATGACCTTATCTCCTAACGCAAGTACAATGACTAATACAACGTTCTGTTATCTCGCTATCGATGTCGAATTACTATCTTCTCAGCATCTCGACGATACTGAGGACCTATCAGTTCATCTCTTAACTGAAGATGAAGTATATAATATGTTGAAATCCAATGAAATACGACAATCATTAATGGCTGCACCATTGTGGCAGTATTTTAGTAAAAAATGAGTTGCCGATATAACAAAAGAGTACCAGAAATATATCTGATACTCTATTTATCTATTAGAAACATCAAGAATACTGTTAGAAATACTTAATCTCTCTCTCCTGACCAGTCCTAAGTGTTTCCATTCGGCTTAAAGAACTATTTGCTAAACTTGATGCTCCGATTCGGAAATAATTAGCATTCAGCCATTCATTTCCCAGAATCTTATCTACTAAAAGGTAGAACATAGTTGCGTCATACGCTGTTCTTATTCCTCCAGCTGGTTTAAAACCAACCATCCGATTTGTCTCTTGCTTATATCGCTTTATAGCACAGCACATTACATACGCAGCAGAGAGCATGTCACCCTGTGTCTCTTTGCCTGTCGATGTCTTAATGAAGTCTGCTCCTGCAAGCATAGCTGCTATTGAGGCATACCATATTTTATCAATACTCTCAAGAACTCCTGTCTCAAGTATTACTTTAAGATGAATAGGCTCAATTATTGATTTTATTGCTTTGACTTGAATAAACATCTCCTCCAAAGTGTTTTCTAAAGTCTCGCCAACTGGAATCACAATATCAACTTCATTTGCGCCAGTTCTGACAGCCATCTTAGCTTCTGCTGCCTTAATCTCTATAAAAGTCTGTGACGAAGGAAAGCCTCCTGCGACAACAGCCCTGCGGACACTATCTACTTTCAGTGTCTCTTTGACAATAGGGGCGAAATTGGGATATACGCAAGTACCACCAACATTAGGATAGTTTGGATAGTCCTCTGAAAATTGGTTTACCTTCTCTACGAACCTCTTTACACTTGCCCTCGAGTCGGCCTGTTTTAATGTTGTCAAGTCGATACATGAGAATATAGTCTGCTGTATGCCTAAGTCGTTATAAGCCTCACTCTGTTTTGTTGTGAGACTCTCTACAAATTTATTTATCTCTTCCTGAGTGATAGAAAGAGCATAATTCTCTTTAAGTTCTTGGTAAAGTGACATATTATATTATTTTGAAATTATGATAGTTTCGGATTTGCAATATGACGCGTTTTGTCTCGCTCTGTCTTTTTCTTAATGTTTTTGGCAAACTCTGCACTCAGATCAATTCCCATCTGGTTTGCCATACACAAAAGTACCCATAAAATATCGCACATCTCATCTCCCACATGATCTTTCTCTTCTTCTCCCTTTTTAAAACTTTGTTCACCATATTTTCGAGCTATAATTCTCGCTAATTCTCCAACCTCTTCAGTCAATATCGCCATATTTGTCAGTTCTGAGAAATACCTCACTCCGTACTTTTTAGTCCACTCATCAACAAGCTGCTGAGCCTTCTTTAATGTCAGGTGTTCCATTACTCTCTATTTTTACTATCAATGATGATTGTTACAGGCCCATCATTTAATAATCTTACTTTCATATCGGCGCCAAAACGTCCTGTCTCAACTCTCTTACCTATTGTAGAAGCAATTTTTTCAACGAAAAGTTCATACAACGGCTCAGCTGTTTCTGGTTTGGCACTGCGTATAAATGAAGGGCGACACCCTTTTTTAGTCTCTGCAAATAAGGTGAATTGACTTATTACAAGTATCTCACCATCAATATCTTGAATTGACCTATTCATCAGACCTAATTCATCTGAAAAGATTCTCATCTTGACGATTTTATTTACAAGCCAATCTATGTCGGAGTCATCTTCCTCAGCCTCTACTGCATAAAGCAATAGTAAGCCTTGTCCAATTTTTCCAACAATCTCTCCATCTATTGTTACTGATGCTTCAGATACCCTTTGTATGACTACTCTCATTATTTTTTAATGTTATTTCTTTGGTCATTATTTGTTACTCGCAAATATATCTATTAACTTTGGATTTACAATGTAACCTAATAAATAAGAGATGGTTGAACAAAAGCCGCGGTTGGCAAGATTTCTTTCTCCTTCTGAGATCCAATATGTAATCTCGCATTTGCGTCAGATTATGGATTGCGGATTCGATTGGAAGGTGCATTTCGTATATGAAAATAGTATCCCAGAATCGTTACCATCTTCTTGTGTTTTTTTCCCGAAATCTTCTGCAGGGTGGGATGCTGCTGTAAATATAGATGGTATCCCTATTTTGTTTACCTCCTCATGCAAGGTGGAACCTTTCTATGAGTTTGGCAAGTCTATTGTATTTAATCACGATTTCATTAAATCTGCTTTCTTCTTGCTATCTTCCTATCAGGAGTTAGAAGAAGATGCTAACCGCGATTCAATGGGAAGATTCCTCTATGAAGGAAGTGTTCAGCAAAAACTTAATATTGCTCACATCCCTGTTGTTAATTACTATTTTGACTGGATTAGAAAGGGAATAGAACGTTGGTGTATTCTAAATGGAAAATTTTTTAAGTATGTGACGCTGTTTAGAAACCCCTCAATTCATCTGACACACAACGTTAATAATTTACGTTATTTCAGGGGTGCAAATGTAATTCGAGGGTGGGGCGAAATCTTGGGAATAAAGGAGATTGACTATAGTCGCAAAAAGAAGACTAAAGCAATGGTATATGCGGCTAAACAAATGTTCCGAACGATTGATAATGAACGAAATCCTTGGTGGGTTTTTAGTAAAGTTCAAAGTATAGAGAGTTGTTTCGACTTTAATTCTACGTGGTTTTTTGCGTCACAGTATGATTATAATCTCTCTGAACCAGATATCCGTTCGGCTATGCATCAGATTAGTTCTAAAGGCGACGATATAGGATTATTATCCCCATCTGAAATAACTAATACCAAAGAATATACATCTCATAAGTCTCTACTCAGGGAGAATTGTATTGAGTCGTTACCTTACTGCCGCCAATCAAAATTAGCTATAAGTGGGGTAGACCAACTTTATAATATGGAGCAATCTAACATAATGGTAGATTGTAGTTGGGGATTTGTCGACCATGTCGGTTTTAGAAACTCGTACTGCTATCCGTTTTATCCATACGACCACAAGCATCAATGTTCGCTTGGAATACTTGAAATACCGCTTGCAATAAATGATTCAAATTTACTGATAGATAAAGTTTTGGATATTGAGCAGCTATATGAAGTTCTTGAACAGTATCTCGATCAAATTCGCAAGTTTAATGGCTTGTTAAGTGTCTTGTTGAGAAATACCACTTTTGATGAATTTAAAAATCCTGATATGTATAAAACATACGAGGACATGCTGAGATATTTCTCTCAATATCAGGTTGATGCGCCAACGACAACTGAGGTTGTCAGAAGGATGATTTCAGTTGGAGGTCAGATGTTTTGACATTCCCTTTATGAGTTTCTCTGTTATGTATAAAACAAAGAGCAGCCAATCGTTTTCCAATCGGACGCTCTTTGGTTGTATATATGAAGTGAACTTTACAAATTGTTGTATGAAGGCGTGAATGTATCACCATCCTCTATTCTGCCTGTAGTGATTCCCTTCTTTAACCATTTCGACCGCTGCGCAGACGTACCATGATTAAAACTTTCGGGTTGTGTGGTTCCATATGCTTGCTGTTGCAAATAATCATCACCTATCTTAGAAGCCGCATTAAGAGCCTCCTCAATATCACCAGCTTCTAACGATTGAAAATATTTATTGTCATGATATGCCCATAAACCAGCATAGAAATCTGCCTGTAATTCAAGTCGTACACTGGTTTTATTTGCTTCTGTTTCACTCTGCCTATCCATGAGCGAGTTCGCTTGGTCTAAAGTGCCTAATAGATATTGTACATGATGACCTACTTCATGTGCAATCACATAGGCATAGGCAAAATCTCCGTCAGCCCCAATCACTTTTTTCATATTCATAAAAAACGACAGGTCAACATAAACACTTTGGTCCGCTGGACAATAAAATGGACCAGTCGATGATGATGCTCCACCACAACCACTTTGTACTTTATTGGTAAACAAAACAAGCTTCGGAGGTATATAACTGCGCCCCATATCCTTAAACACTTTATCCCAGATATCCTCAGTGCCAGCAAGTATCTGACTCGAGAAAACCGCAAGTTCTTCCTCTTCAGGTGTGGGCTCGTAACTATCTCCGTTTGAATCTTGAATGATTGTCTGTAAGCCACCTGCTTGTTGTAGTACATCTAATGGATTACCACCAAGTAACCATGTTACAACTCCTGCGATAATCAGCGATCCTACTCCTAACGAAGTTCCTTTGCCAGAGCCTCCGCTCCTCCTCCTATCGTCAACATTCGAACTTTGTCTTCTACCTGTTAGTCTCATTTTTCAATAGTATGATTATATTTTAACTTGATTCTACGTTATTGGGTATATTTTGTTTAACTTGCAACTCGAAACGGGCTATATCTGTGAGCTAAGATTTTGTATGTATATTGTAGTTGCAGGAAATATCGGAAGTGGAAAGAGTTTGCTTTGTCAGCTATTGCAAGAGCGACTTAATTGGGAGATTGCGAATGATAAAAGTTCACAGAATCCCTATTTTATTGACTTCTGCCATAATATGTATAGGTGGGCTTATAACGCTCAGCTATGGTTTTTGATTGACCATTTCCGACAGACTCAACGCATCATCTGGAACCCAAATATTATTGTGCAATCTCGTTCCATTGTCGAAGATGCAACAATTTTCACGTATACGCTCTTCTCTATGGGCCTAATATCCAGACGTGACTACGACACTTATATGCAGCTATACAACAGTATGAGAAATTCTGTTCCTGTTCCCGACTTGTTGATTTATCTTCGGGCTTCCGTGCCAATGCTCCAGAAACGTCTTGAAAACTCCACAGACTCATGGGAACAAGCGATAGACGTAAAATATCTGACTTGCCTGAACGAGTGTTATGAAGCATGGGTTAAGGATTATAAAGGCGAAATAATGGAGGTCAATGTCGATTCTACCGACTATTTCTCTAACACAACTAATTGCGACCAACTGCTGGAGAATATAAAAAGAGAGGTAAACGATATCTCTATGTTTATAAAATAAGTTTCATTTTTAGAGAAAATGGGGATAGCTATCTCAAATAAAAAAGACGCATCAAATAAATGATACGTCTCCTAACGCTACGCTCTTCTTCTTGGGCTCGAACCAAGGACCTAATGATTAACAGTCATTCGCTCTAACCA
>JABUTU010000018.1 GCA_021443545.1 Marinilabiliaceae bacterium
TTTTTGTTTTAAAATTTAAAAATTTATTTTTGTATTTTTTTTTTTTTTTTTTTTGATTTGCAAACCGCTTGCGAGATAGTGTAAGTGCAAGTGGTGAGCAATAACCTCGCTCGTATTAAAGAGGTTTGATGTAATATAACCGATTATGCATAGAATTCAATTAAAACAATTTTTTTGTTTGCTTGTTGTCGTTTTCGGAGTGGGTCTTTTAGCGAATGCACAGCTCATTAGAACCGAAGATCTTGAGAAATATGCGAAGGATAAATATGGTGATGAGTGGGTTGAAGCAGCTGAGAATCTTGGCAAAGAACTCCAATTGGACAAGAATCAGGCTCTTACTTTCGTTCAAGTCATTGAAGCTCCGGGAAAGAGCAAATCCGACCTTTATGTCCTTCTGAACTATTGGTATACCTCCTTCTTTACAGATTCTAAGAATGTCATTGATTTGAATGACAAGGAAGCAGGTGTCATCATTGGTAAATGCTACTTGGATGGCGTAGCAGAACATGTAGGTGGTTTTATGCGTTATAAAGTATCGATTTCTCCTATTATCAAGTGTGATATCAAGGATGGTAAGGTGCGAGTAACATGCACAGTTCCTTTCTACTATGCTGAAAAGGTAGTAGGTGGTGGCTGGGTAGGCATTGCTGCTGATGTAGAGACAACAAAAGATGATGAAATTAAGGAGAAATGGGCTCTCGATGCTTCATATCCATTCTTTGCAAAGGATAAGCATAAGAAAGCCTCAAGTAAGGCTCTTATCATGAGTCATGCTTACTCTAACGTCATAATGGATAAGATTGAGGAGAGTATCAAGAATGGCGTTTCGGGCAATGAGAATGATGACTGGTAATAAATACTAATCAGATAATACAAAAGGGAGCTATTTGGCTCCCTTTTTTTGTCAGGTATCATTTTGTTGCTATGTCACGTATTGCTTTGACTATGAATTTCTTAACGACTTCTTCGGTCGGAAAGTGAGTGCCTGGGATTATAGTGCGTTGCGAGTAGTATTTCTTGAAGCGATGGGCAGAGAGGCGGGTCAGTATGTCACAACGTCCAAAGAGTCCGATAGTGTGGTTGCGTTCATCCTCCGTTATGTTGTCAAATTCAACAGCCTCCATTGATTTGTATTTTCGGCAGTCGTCTGTTGTAAACTGAAAATGCGTAAGCCCATCGTATCGCTCATACTTATATTTCAGTGGAAAGCGGCATAGATATCCGTATGACATACCGAGACTTGGATTTATGAGAACTTTTCGCATGGTGCGGTATTTCTGAGCCATAAATCCACCCAACGAGTGACCAACTACAACATCTATTTTGTTGTCTTTGAGAATCTCATCAATGATATGGAAACTCTCATCGGGATTAATGACTAAATCTGGAGTAATGACCCTATCATCGGGCATATGTTTCTGGATATATCCTGCAATATGCGAGAGATGACCCTCAGCCATTCCATGGAGAAATAGAATATTCATAACTCATTCTTGAAAAAGAGTTTGTAGAAGTTCATATCCTTACTCTCGTCGTATCCTTTCTCCATGTAGTAGCGACTGCCATGGACGTAAACATGGAAGTTCTTGTCGAGTTTCAGAATGCTTTTGAAGTTGCGTTTTTCTCCTTTTACTGCGTCCTTTGATACTTCGAATACCTCGGGCAGCGACTGAGGAATATCGTGTTCTGTTTCGTATTGTTGCTTGTAATCGTTAAAGGCATTAATGACGTCGGGTTCAGCCATGACTGACTGCAAAAAGTCGTCGTGCGAGAATTTGGGTGTATTCTCGAAAAAGTTGACAGTTTTATTCATCATATCCATCTGGTCGGCACGAGCCACATGGTTATCTTCGTTGTAGACATCCTTGACGAAAGAGCGACACATCTGGAGATAGTTATCTGTGAAGAAGTAGTTATCTTCGCGAGGCTTTAGTCCGAGGAAGTCGTCAAACCAGAAGTGAGCTTCGCAACCTTTGTTGATATTGTCGACAGCGCTGATGCGGTATCCATCTTCCTGTTCGATATTGAATATGATACACCCCTTATCGATTCGACGTATGCTAATGCCCTCTTGTGTCCCAAGTTGAACTTCACTATCTTGCCCGAACTGCACTTTGAGGAATGTCTCTTTGCTTTCGCTTTTGAAGATACCGATAGCGTCGCATTGGAGACCATCTACCACAACATCCGAGAAGTGGGCAATGTAAATCTCGCCACCTCTGATGCGAGGGTGGTTGGATTGTTCAAACAACCATGAAGCAAGTTTTACTGAGGCATCATAGAATTGTTCTGTTCCGTTGAATATTGCTGTACATATGTCTCGTACGACATTATTGCTGCCCTCGTCGCTATCCTTATGGAAGGTGTAGTAGGCCTCAGTCTTGAACGATTTAAAGAAGAAGAGTCTGAGAACGTCGGCGACAGTATTCTCCTCAGAGTAGTTGCCTATATTAGTCTCGCGTTTTGCGATGCGCAGACAACCACCCTCTGCTTTAGCTCCCATCCTGTGGACTATGAGATGTTCTATGTGCGAATTACTACTCTCTATCATAGTTTTATTCTTTTTGTCTATTCAGAATCCATTTCTTGACGCCCAAGAGTATTCCATCGTGGTCGACGTCAGTTGTTGTGTATTTAGCGGCTGCTCTGACCTCTTCGGTAGCGTTGCCCATGGCAATGCTCATTCCTGCGTAGCGTAGCATATCAATGTCGTTGCCTCCATCTCCAAATACAGCAATCTCCTCAGGTGTAATATTCAGACACTTTTCTATTGCCTGAATCCCTGTTACCTTGCTTATACCATCTGTCACGACATCACTGAATAGAGGATGCCATCGTTGACATTTGCTTCCAGGGATGACGTCTCTTGTGATGATTGGTTCGTCCTCCTTCGAGAAGAATGCTATCATCTGATATACGTCATTATTGCAAGCAATATCTCTTAGATTAGACATTGGTGGAATAGGGAAGTCTAAAAGCTGAAAGATAACATCAGTATCATTGTTTAGAAAGTTCATTTGGAGGCTGTTCTCAAGAACGTAGCATACAGGTATGGGATGAACGTCGACGTAGTCAGTCATTCTCATAACTGTTTCGTGTTCTAATGGATGCCGGTCTATGATAGTACCATCCATATATGTCACAGCTCCGTTAATGGTGACATATCCGTCAAATTCTATTTCCTTGACATTATACATCATTGACAGATGACGACCAGAGGCGATGAGAACCTTGATGCCGTTCTCCCTAAGAAGACGTATAGCCTCTATTGTAGAATCCGGAACCCTATGAGTCTTGAAACTGACGAGAGTGCCGTCAATGTCAAAGAAGACCGCTTTAATCATTATTTGTTCTCCTTATTTCTTTCGAGTTGTTTTGCTTCATTCCATAATAAATCCATCTCGGCGAGAGACATATCCTTAAGGTCGCGACCTTGCTTGATAGTGTGCTCCTCGAGATAAGAGAAGCGTCTTATGAATTTTTTGTTTGTTCGCTCGAGAGCGTTTTCAGGATTGATATGGAGTTTGCGGGCTAAATTGATGACTGCAAATAGCAGGTCGCCCATTTCAGCCTCCATCTTGTCGCTATCGGCTGCATCTATCTCGACGCGTAATTCATTTAACTCCTCGTTAACCTTGTCCAGAACTTGTGATGCTTCATCCCAGTCGAATCCGACACCCTGGGCCTTCCCCTGGATTCTGTAGGCTTTGATGAGCGCTGGTAGAGTCGTTGGGACACCACTCAGAACACTTTTGTTGCCATCCTTCTCCTTGAGCTTCAGCTTTTCCCAGTTGCGTGTTACCTCTTCAGCTGTCTCTGCTTCTACATTGCCGAAAATATGAGGATGACGATATATGAGTTTGTCAGTGAGAGTATCGAGAACATCTGCAAAAGAGAAGAGTTGTTGTTCTGTAGCAATCTTTGCGTAGAAGGCGATATGAAGAAATACATCACCCAACTCTTTCTTGACATTGGGGACATCATTTTGACTAATAGCCTCAGCAAGCTCGTATGTCTCCTCGATAGTCATAGTTCGCAAGGTTTCCCATGTCTGTTTTTTGTCCCACGGACACTCAACACGCAGACGGTCGAGGACATCTGCAAAGCGGTTGTATGATTCAACAAAACTCATGATTTAGTCTGTTTGTTTCTGAGTGAATTGATTATGTTTATAATATTCTGTAACACAGGTTGGTGGTCGTCGGGCGTGATAGTAAAGTCGGCAACTTTCAGCATCTCGTCATCACTCAGTTGATTATTTATGCGACTTTCTACCTGTTCGTATGATGATTTGTCGCGAAGCATGGTTCTTTTAATTCTTGTCTCCCTGTCAAGCGTAACGACAATAATCTTATCCATTATAGAGTGAAAGCCATTTTCGACCATCACAGCAGCTTCACATACAACTATGTCGGCATTATTTGATTGTTGTTGCTCGCACCAGTTGTCGAAATCCTCAAATACAATAGGGTGGATTAGGGCGTTGACCTGTGATAAGAGAGCCTTGTCGGTAAATATCTGAGAAGCCATATAGGGTTTATTCAGATGTCCATCAGGCATATATACTTCATTGCCCAAGAGAGCAATGAGTCCATTTTTTATACGAATATCACTTTCGTTCAGCTCTTTTGCTCTTTTGTCAGCTTCATAGAGAGGGATGCCCAAGGCTGAGAAGATGCGCCCGATGGTTGACTTCCCGCTACCAATACCCCCGGTGAGACCAATCCGTATCATTGATTATTGCTTTTCAAGAAGGAACTCAACAAATAAGGGGGTATACGAAATATTGTGGATGTTCTTTGGAACCTGAGCCAAGCGCAGCTTGACCTTTTGTTCTGTATTGCCATTAATGTCAACCGTTGATAGGTCGGCGATGATGTCTATGTCGCTTTCGTTTACCTTCTCGAATTGACTCATTCCGACGCCAAATGTGACATGAGCAAAATGAGGGAATGATTTGAAATTGTATCCAGCCGGCACATTGATTCCAGCAATTGGAATGTCGAGAGTCTTTTCGGTGTATGGCTCGACATAGAATGTTACTTCGGCATTTCTCAGGCTCGTTTCAACTCGTGGAGGTAGGTTGAATTCAAGAGAGAGACTTATTGTGTCGTGTAATGAAAAGTGAGTATTCTTCTTAGTATAGACAGCAGTCATCGTATCGACTATGTCGTTAGTGCCACTGACCCATACCATTTCTGGAATAACCATCGTGGGAGCAGAGAAGATATGTTGACGTTCCAGCTCAATATCTGTACACGCTATGACGGGGAGTAGTTTCTTGCTTGTCGTGAGAAGTCTTATGTGCAACGAATCACTCATAATGCTACGTAGCTGAAAGTGGTCAGGCAGAGCCTCGACTATTTCGTCGTGGTGTTGCAAAGCATTGAAGATAGCATATGTTCCTCTCTTGAATTGTTCTTTTGGAAGTTTTGAGACGTCGACAATGACGCTGTCGGATTGTGACCATAGCGATTCATAAAGTAATGAGAAACCGTCACATTCGACCATGACGCGAAGGGGCGGAATCTGGTCACTATTGCCCAATATGTAGTTGTCTGGCGTGTTCTCGCACTTAAGGCGTAGCTGAAATGGCATATTATAGTCGCGTCGTAGTTGCTCTATCATCCAGAAAAATGATGCAACTACGACGAAAACTATAAAGGTCTTAAAGTCGGGACCTTTTATAATTCTTATGAAACGCTCAAGTCCGTTCACGCTTGTTTTTGTTGGTCGTTAGCTGAGAGGATAGCGCTCTTATCGAAACGCATTTTAACGCCTTCAGCAACTTCAACTATGACAATGTTGTCCTTAATCTCAGAGACCTTTCCATATAATCCACCAGTCGTCATAATCTGATCGCCCTTTTGAAGAGCGTTGCGGAAATTGTTAATCTCCTTCTGTCGTTTCTGTTGTGGACGAATCATGAAGAAGTAGAAGACAACGATGATGAGAATGAACGGAAGAATGCTCGTAAACATACTGCCAGCTGTTTGTTCTGTTGTTTCGGTCGCAACCTGAAGAAATGTTGTAAACATTGTAATTGAATATTTTGTTAATTATAATTAATTTCTGCTTGAACACCTATTTCAGACTTTCCGCAATTGGTCATGACAGTTACGACTACGAATTGTCTGCCTATGAGACCTCTTGTGTCAAGTTCTATTTCGATGTATCCTTTGTCGTCAGGTTTGACAGGAGAGTCAGAGAAATGAGCCAAAGTGCATTCACAGCTTGTCGTGACCTCTTTAATATAAATGTCGTCATCCGATACATTGGTGAAGTGAATACGTTTCCCAACGTGTTCGCCATGGTTGAGGAGTCCGAAATCCAAAACTCTCTTCTCAAACTCGATTAAAGCCTTTCTGCTATCAGCATCGACAGAATCGTTTGATACTCTTGTCTGACAAGAATAAAACATCGCGATAATCAATGCTGTTATCAATATGCAGAATGGTATTCGTTTCATTGCATTTGAGATGGTAGGATGCGTTTCTCTTCAAATAACTGGCGTACAATTTTCTCAAGGATGCCATTAATGAATACATTGCTCTTCTCGCCAGAGTAGTATTTGCCTATCTCGATGTATTCGTTGAGAGTAATCTTAATCTGCATCTCACGGAAGTTTGTCATCTCTGCAATAGCCATAACGATGAGTATGGTATCCATTGTTGTGACGCGCTCGGGATCCCATTTAAGCGAATATTTTTTTATCAGTTCAAACCCTTCGTTGTACATTGCTAAAGTCTTCCTGAGAAGAGTCACGGTGAAATCCTTATCATCTTTGTCCTTCCATAACCCCGCCATAGGAACGCTCTCGCCGTTGTTTGAATCGAATAGTCTGAAAGTCTTGACAGCTATGCTCATACAGAATTCAGATTCGTCATTCCAATACATCGACTTGTTTTCGAGTGAGTCGTAGAGAAAACCATATGTCGGAAGCTCCTTCATGAAGTAGTGGAGAATGAATGCGCGATCGTTATCCCACGAGTCTTCATCGGACGTCATATAATCCTTATATAGTTTTGATTCAATGAGCTTATTGAAAAGGGTGCGCAGAAGATCCTCGTCGTTAGTCCAACTAAAACCAGTCTCTTCTACATAACTCTGCAATGCTATATTTCTCTCAAGTTCAATGATGAGACGGTTATTGACAAAACGGCGATTGGGATTCTTCTCCTCCGCTGTCGGACGAATTTTGTTTAATCCGTTTTCGATTTTTTTTGCAGCCATTTTTCTCAAGGCCGAAGGCAACAGCATAAATGCCATATACAAGTCATGCGATTGACTAACACTCAACTCAAGTTCGTTGAGGATGTCCTTGTATTCACTATCTTCCTGAATATGGTGAGCATACACCATTTGCATCACTTTGACGCGGAGTAGTCGTCTGCTTAACATTTAACTATATTTTATGAAAGAACTTTTGGCATGTTTACGCCCTTAGGGGTAGCTTTTGAACGAGTCTGGTAGACTATCGTCACAATGAGCATGCCCTCAATCTTTGTTGCAAAGTTACATTTTTTTATCTTTAATAGTTGCAAAAAGAATGAAAAATAGACTGCGTAGAAAACCCCTTATATGTGTTGCATTATTGTCCAACAATTAATAATTTTGCCGTGAAAAAGCATATAGACAAGGAACAAATGACGAGAGATAACTCATCAATTGGTTTACTGATGGTGCTGGCCACGACAATTTGTGGTCTCTTCTTTTCTACACAGGCCATCGCACAGAATACAAGCAATAAAGTAAAAATTTCAGTAAGAGTAAAGGATTATCCGAATGCTCCGGTTGTGTTGGGTTATTACTATAACAAGCAGATGCTTGTTGCCGATACCTTAATGACCAACGAAAAGTGTGTAGCGCTGCTGGAGCGTGACTCACTTTACAAAGAGGGTATTTATATGATATACATACCTGAGCGTAGCTATATGGATATCATAATGACGGACAATCAGCAGTTTTCTATAACTTGTGATACTCTCAAGAATATGATAGAGCGAGCTGATTGCAAGGGAAACGATGTTTTGAAGCAGTTCTTAGACTATCAGAAGTATCTTGGTTCCATGCAACGTGAGTATCAATCGCTCAGTGAGCAGTTTAAGGCAGCAAAGGGGGATACTGCCTTGCAATCGACCCTAAGACGTCGTTATGCCGACTGCGAGAGAAGCGTCAAAGAGCATAACCAGCAAATTATAGATGCCAATAAGGATAATTTCTTTTCAGTTTTTCTGACGGCACTAAAGGAGCCTGAGACACCGCATTTCGATGTTCCCGAAGGGACTGCTGGACGCGATTCGATACTGCAGACTCGTAGTTATTATTGGTATAGGGCGCATTGGGATGATAATATTGATTTTTCTGATGAGAGACTATTGCGTACGCCATTCCTTGTAGCAAAGGTCGACAAGTATATGGCTGAGAGTCCGATTCAGATGGCTGATACTATTGCAGACGAGTGCATACAAATTATAGAGAAGGCACGACCAGACAAGGATGCTTTTCGTTATTGGGTCTCTCATTTCTATAACATGGCTAATGATAGTAAAGTTATGGGGATGGATGGAGCTCTTGTTAGGTTAGCTGATGCCTACTACCTGAGTGGTCAGGCTTATTGGGCAGAAGAGAAATTTATTTCAGATCTGCGAGAGCAGATAGATGGCATTCGCTATACGCTTATTGGTCATAAGGCAGTAGATTTGAAGAGAATGCCGTCTGTTAATGGTGAGTACTTCACGTTGAGTGAGGTCAAGGCTCCTTATACCATACTTGTCTTCTGGGAGCCGTCATGCGGACATTGTAAGAAGGAGATACCACGTCTGAAAGAGGAGGTATGGGATAAATTTAAGGATAAGGGCATACGTATATTTGCCGTTTATTGTCAAGTTGAGAAGGAGGAGTGGGAGACATTTATTTCCGAGCATCAGCTTGATGAGTGGATAAATGTCTATGACCCATACGGGCGTACGGGATTCCGTAAGTATTATAACATCAAGAGCACACCCCAGATATTCATAATTGACGATAAGATGGAGATTGTAGCAAAGCGCCTTGGCGTTGAGCAGATTCCTGATTTTCTCAATCACTATCTGAATTTGAAAAGACAATAACAACATAATTACAGAACAACTCAAAACTCTGATCATTGGAAACAATTTATCTCGTAATTGTAATTTTATTGCTGACATTGGCAGTCTTTGACTTGACTGTAGGCGTCAGTAATGATGCTGTAAATTTTCTTAATTCTGCCATAGGCTCTAAGACCGCTTCATTCAAAATAATCATAGCCGTTGCTGCTATAGGTGTATTCTTTGGTGCATCAATGAGTAATGGAATGATGGAGATCGCCCGGCATGGTATATTTAAGCCAGAGTACTATCTATTCTCTGATTTGATGTATATTTTCATGGCTGTCATAGTGACAGATATCATTCTTCTGGATATTTTTAATACTATGGGAATGCCGACGTCGACGACAGTATCGATGGTTTTTGAATTGCTTGGAGCATCATGTACAACAGCAATTGTCAAGGCGTTTACTCTCGATAACGGCATCTCTGTTGCAGATTATATAAATACGGATAAGGCTCTTTCTGTTATTCTCGGAATCTTCATCTCTGTGGCAATTGCCTTCTTCTTTGGAACTCTTGTTCAATACATTTGTCGAATTCTCTTTACATTCAGCTTGAAACGAAATATCAAGTATAAGATTGGCATCTTTGGAGGTTTATCTGTTACTGCAATAATCTATTTCATGCTCATTAAGGGAACTAAGGATATGTCGTTCATGACAGATGATGTCAAGATGTGGATTGCAGAGAATACAATGACTATAGTTGCAGTTAGCTTAGTTGTGTTTACCCTTATTTCACAGCTTTTGCATGCTGTGGGTGTCAGTGTCTTCAAGATGATTGTTTTGTTGGGAACCTTCTCTCTTGCTATGGCATTTGCTGGAAATGACCTTGTCAATTTCATCGGAGTGCCACTTGCCGGTTTCTCTTCTTATGGTTATTATGCTGAGGCGGGATTCCCCAATCCGTCAGAGTATGTGATGTCCAGATTAAATGAGCCAGCTCAGACCCCAGTTTATTTTCTTGTTGGGGCTGGGCTCATTATGGTTGTGGCATTGGCTACTTCAAAGAAAGCGCACAATGTTGTAAAGACATCTGTCGATTTGGCTCGTCAGGACGAGGGAGAAGAGATGTTTGGTTCTTCACGTACTGCCCGTCGTATTGTGCGCCTATCAACTAATGTAGCAAATTGGTTTGTTGATATTACACCTGATGGCTTACGTCGATGGATCAATAATCGTTTTGACGTAGGTAATTCGGATATGCCCGAGGGGGCAGCGTTTGACCAGCTGAGAGCCTCCGTTAATCTTGTGCTTGCAGGACTTCTTGTTGCGTTGGGTACGAGTTTGAAACTGCCATTGTCAACTACGTATGTGACATTTATGGTTGCTATGGGTTCTTCGTTGGCAGATAGGGCATGGGGGCGTGAGAGTGCAGTGTTCAGAATAACAGGTGTCTTATCCGTGATAGGTGGATGGCTTCTGACAGCAGCTGCAGCTTTCTTGCTATGTAGTATTGTAGTGCTTGCGATGCGATTTGGTGGTATTTATGTTGCTCTTGCCATAGCATTCTTTGCAATGTTTATTCTGATTCGCAGTAATATAATGTATAAGCGACGTCAGAAGCTCAGAGATGCAGAGGGTGATCAGATTTTTCAGGATATACTACACTCCAAAGACAAGATGCAAACATGGCATCTTCTCCAAAAGCATATTGAGTTGTCGCAAAAAGAGTTCCTGGAGTTTATATGTGACAGATATTGCGATATAACGAGGGGTTTTATGGATGAAAATCTCAAGCAACTCAGGCGTTCAAATGTTATGTTGCCTAAGGAGAAGGCATTACTTAAGTCCATACGTAGAAAGCAGACACTTGCCCTTCGTCGCGTTGAGCCTCGTCAGGCAATAGAGAACAATACGTGGCTTCATCTGTCGTACAACAATAGTCAGCAGATGGTATACTGTCTCATGCGCATGTGTGAGCCTTGTCTTGAGCATGTAGATAATAATTTTGCAGCAATGCCAGTCGATTTAAAGGAGCAGTATGAGCCCATACGTAAGGAGATTTTTGGGTTGCTTGACGAGAGTAGGGTTATTGTGACAGAGAGTAATTATGATGCTACCAACGAGTTGCGACGTCGCTGTGATGATATGAAGAGTAAGCTCTCTTCAGTGCGTAAGGAGTTAGTAAACCATATACACGAAGACATGAATACATATTCTGTGATATACGTCTATCTGAATATGCTTCAAGAGTCACAGGAGATGATATCTTCTCTGCGTCATATGCTGAGAGCTTTGAGGAAAATTGAACGAGAGGATTAGCATGTGATATTGTCATAGTCTGCTAAAAACTTTGCCAATTGTCTTATACTACCTCTCCGAATTTGGAAAGACGCTCTATGAGAGAGCCGACACAGTTGCGTCTCTGATACATAGATATACTGCACATAAGGTCAAAATCCTGATTTATGATGCGCGGATTCTCCTCTTTTATGATTCTCATGATGTCATTCATGCTCTCATAAGCGAACCTGACTGTGACCCTGTCCTCGACAAGACGAGTTATGATAGTGGCTTGGCTTAAAGCATCGGTTGTTGCTGTCTTGTAGGCGTAAATCAGTCCGCTGGTGCCCAATTTAATTCCTCCGAAATAGCGAATCACAACGACCAAAATGTTAGTCAGGTTGTTGCTTAGTATTTGACCATAAATAGGTTTGCCAGCAGTGCCGGAGGGTTCTCCATCGTCATTGGCGCGGAACGACTCTTCATTTCCTATTCCCAAACGCCACGCATAGCAGTGGTGGCGTGCATCGAAATACTCTTTTTTGTAGCCGTCGATAATCTCTTTAATCTCCTCAATCGACATGACAGGGTGGGCAAATGCCAGAAACTTGCTACCCTTCTCTTTATAGATGCCTTCGGATATATTCTCTATGGTTAGATATTCGTCCATTATCTTCAGAAAGGGAAACCTACATTTACGGCTACATTAAACTTGTAGTCAGGGGAGTACATCAAAGTAATGTCAAATGGAAAATATGAGAAGTTATAAGCAGCAGTAATTCCGATACCATGAATCCACTTCTCAACAGTAAAATTCTTTCGGTCTTTGCCAAAGTAAGCATCAACACTGTCGAATGTTATTCCAGAGTTGATATTAAGAGTAGCATAAAGTTCACCTAATAGACGGTATTGGAGACCCAAACGTGCTATAGCAAGCGTCGATTCGGGTTTTTGAGCTGTATTAAGCCCATAGAAAATAAAGTGACTTGGCATGTATGTGCGTACTCCGCCAACGAAGGTCTGGTGAACGAATGTTTTGTCGCCCCATGATGCTGCGAATGCAACATTCTCTATGAGAGTCAGTCTTTCAGTCGGAGATTGATAGAATGAGCTATTCCAGGAGATGCGATAGATATTATCACGATCTATCAGGCTATCTTTTTTCAGACTATAGTGCGGGTAGAATGCAGCGTACACGTTCCACTCGCTCGTAATACCCTTTGTGGGAAGTAATTTCCGATTTGTCGTATCGTACAGGCGACGGAAATCGATGTAGAAATTACTGATTCTGCCATCCAGGACATCATTATCACCTGTGACGTCAGGACTTAATTTGAAAACTTCGAAGCCCGCAGAAATCTGCGACATAGAGTACTTTTCAATAATATGTCCGTAGGTAGCATATACGTTATTATGCAAGTATGTGTAGACCTTTTCTTTTTGCTTGTCACCATACAAAGGCAAATTGAATCGTGTGAATTCATACTTTTGGTCGAAAAAGTTGTTTATTCTCTTGCCAAAGTAGGCCCTATTGTGAACCCTGAAACGAAACGACTCAGAAAGAGATATCTTGATGTCCGTAGTAGAAGGAAATCCGAGAATGTTCTTCATCTGATAACCAAAAATCAGGGATGCACTTGTAAATGTGTCGTATGAGAGTGCAACCTTAAGCGATTGAAGTGTGTTCTCTTCAATAATGCAACGCATATTGACACGATTAGTATCGATAGGGTTGAGTTCGTATCTCAGATTGTTGTAGTATTGACTTGAGTATGCATGCTTAAAGGCATCATTAATCTGCTGAGGTGTATATTCAAAACCCTCTTTAAGACGTAGATTGTGAAGGAACATTTTTTCATCCGTGTATTTAAGTCCCACTGTCTCTATGTCGTTTACGAATACCTTTGGAGCGTAGGGCTGCAATCTATCTTTTTTCTGATATGGGACTCCATAACCATTATGTAATGAATCGGCAAGTTGTTTGAAAAGTGGTAGGAAATCCTGACCTATAGAGTCACCGATGGCAAAGATTTTATCTGCATCGCCAAAGCTTGCTGCTGAGTAATTGGCTACGTCTGGCTCAATAATCATATCACATATACTCTTCTCTGTTTCGAGGTCTTTAGCATCACGAAAGTTCGTTACCTGAGAAAAGACATCCATCAGCGTATTAATCTTGTCGGCAGGAGTTAAGCCAGCAAAGAGATTGACACCAATTACATAGTCGGCTCCCATCTCGATGACGTCAGTAACTGGAAAGTTACGCACAATACCACCATCGACAAGTTTTCTTTTACCCATGTTCGTAGCTGTGAATGCGCCAGGAATGGCCATACTACTTCTGACAGCAAAGGGAAGGTCGCCTTTGTCAAGTATGACGGCCTCTCCGCTACTTATATCGGTAGCAATGCATTTAAAAGGGATTGGGAGCTTTGAAAAATCTTTTGTCTTGTAAACAGGAAAGAATACTTCAGAGAATTTTAAACCTATCTCATAGGGCTCAATCACACCTGTAGATAGGGGTTTGATTGAGAAGTAGTTCTCTACAGGGACCTCTATGATGTAGTTTTTGAATTCATTTTTTCTCTCGATGCTGATATTCTGGTAGTCAACTTCGCCCATGATATTTGATAACCAGTTCATGCTACGGGCTATTTTTTCAATCTCTTCACCTGAATAGCCAGATGCATACATAGCAGCAATGATGGCTCCCATACTTGTTCCTGTTATATAGTCAATAGGGAGCCCCGCTTCGTCGATAGCTTTTAGTACGCCGACATGTGCAAGGCCCTTTGCACCTCCTCCAGAAAGCACCAAGCCTATTCGTGGTCGTTCGTTCTCCTTTTTAGTCTCCTGTGAATGTGCATGAATCGTTATGAGGAGAAACAGCAGAATGATAGTTGTGTTCTTGATAATACTACTCTTTGATTTCATATAATCCATTTTTTATAGCCCAAATGACTAACGTCGCTGTATTGCTACAGCCTGTTTTAACCATAAGACTTGCTCGGTGTTTCTCAATAGTTCTTTTTGAGAGAAATATTGTGTCGGCCATCTCTTGATTGGACTGGCCACTACATATGCCGTTGAGGACTGCAAGTTCACGGTCAGAGAATTCTTCAATGATACTTTGTATGTCCTTGCCAACGCTTTTGTTTGTAGCATTAGACGTCTCTCCAATCTGCTGGAGCAGTTCCTCTGAGAAATACATATCGCCACCACTGACAACGTCAATAGCTCTTTCGACCTCCGCAAAGTCACAACTCTTGAGAAGAAACCCTTTGATACCTATGTTTATGAGACGTTCGTAGTACTCACGTTCTCCAAACATTGAAAGTATGATGATGTTCAGATCTGGATACAATCTTATGGCCTCCTCAGTTGCTTCAAGACCATCCATATTGGGCATAAGCAAATCCATAAAGACAATGTCGGGTTGTATCTGACAATTGCGTAGGGCTGATAAGAATACATTGCCATCACTTGCCTCGAAGGTGACACTTATTTGGTCTATCTTCTGAAGCAATGTTCTAAACCCTGTTCGAAAGAGTTGATGATCGTCAACTAACCAAATATTCATCGCTTTTACCTATTCTGATTCTGTTTGGTAAACTTACTATTACCTTGAGTCCTGGATGCTCTTTGTCTTGACTATTGACAGGTGAGTAACTGACGGTTCCTTTAAGAGATGTGACGCGCGAAACTATGTTGTAATATCCCATGCCTGAACCTTGTCGACTATTGCGGTGTAGGGAAGAGTCCTCTTGCGGAGTATAACCAATCCCATTGTCTTCGTATGTCAGTACAAGCAATCGTCCTATCTGTGCAAGCGTAAAACGTATATACGTAGCTTGTGCATGTTTTAAAGTGTTGTTGATTAGTTCGCACAAAACACGATATAAGACAATTTCAATTGTGGCAGGAAATCGCTTATCTCCTGTTGATATTTTATGGTTGATTGTAATGTTTTTCGGAAGATTAAGTTTTGATATGAAGTTTAATATTGCCCTCTGCAAACCAAAGTTGTTGAGGATGTGTGGCGAAAGGATGTTTGAAATCTCTCTGACTGTGACTATGGCCTCTGCTATAGAGTCCTGAAGATTCTTGCGAATGTCAGGATCATTCACTTCATGGGAAACAGCTGAGAACCCCATCTTTATGCTGGATAGGATAGGCCCTAAACCATCATGCAATTCTGTGGCGAAGCGTTTGCGCTCGTTCTCTTCGGCGTCAATCACGGATGTCAGAAGTCGCTTTTCAAAAGCTCGTTGTCGTTCTTCTGATTCTCGCACGAATAAAAACATTTGCTTGATTAGGTATACACCAACTGCAAGACAAAGTGAGATTACCAATCCTCCCCATGAGTATGATTCGTGCGATACGAAGCCGAAGTTGGGGATGAAGATGCGGATGATATCAAATACGCTTCTGACCGACCAAATGACAAGGCCTGCACATATCAGAAGCCATGCGATATTGTTCTTCGTAATGCGTGTTAACTTAATGGCAATCACAGCTGTGAATACCTGTAGGAAACAGCACAAAAACGGAATTATGTTGTATACGATCTGCATCTCAAATCATTTAATTTCATAGACAGCTAACATTGTTCGCCATCATGAATGACAAAAATAACGAAAAATATTGTTTCTCAAAATTAGTATAGTAAAAAATGAAGCGTGCCAAATCGTAGGATTTAACACGCTGTTTAACACGTCTTTATGTCGTTATTATCGTAATTCAGCTCCTAATTCGCGTTGGAAGGCTGATATAAGTTGCTGCATGATACCGTCAATCTGCTTGTCGTTGAGTGTCTTTTCTTCGTCTTGCAATATGAATGATACAGCGTACGATTTTTTGCCTTCTGGTAAGTTCTTTCCCTCATATACGTCAAACAAGTTGACTGATTTGAGCAGTCGCTTCTCTGTCTTTAAGGCGATGTTGCGAACTTGAGCGTACGAAATACTCTTGTCGATGAGAAGTGCAAGGTCACGCTTTACCTCAGGGAATTTAGGTATGTCAGAGAAACGGATTGGATTCTTTTGTGTGCGCTGACGTATATTGCGGTACACTATATCCATATTGATTTCTGCATAATAGACGGGCTTATCGATGTCGAATTTTGCACTAAGTGCGCTGTTGAGTTTTCCATATTGAGCTACAACCTTCTTCTGTGTGTCAGTTATTGAAATACCCTCAGCAAATATGTCGCTCTCTTCAATAGGATTCTCAAAACATGGTCTCATATCAAATCCTAATCGCTCAAGAAGTGATATAAGTGCCGATTTTAAGTCGAAGAAACTTGTCGGAATAGCTTGCGTAATCCAGTTTGGCTGGGCCTTCATACCTGTCATGAGCATCGACATATGCCACTCCTCGATGTAGCTCTTCTGTTCTCCTCTGTTGGCAGATGAAGTTGCAAGATGGTGAACAGCACCGAATTCAAATAGCTTTAGATCCTGATTCTTACGATTGCTGTTGTGTTGTGCACTTTCAAGAGCTCCAAATAGCAGGGACTGTCGCAGAGCATTGAGGTCGGCACTTAGTGGGTTAGCCAAAATAATCGTCTTTGCAGAGTCGTATGTATTCTGCTTATCTTCAAAATAGGATGCATGGGTCAGTGTATTGCACATGATTTCGTGGAAACCTTGGGCGCTGAGTTGAGCAGCTGCTGCCGCCTCAATGGTATGACGTTCAGGCTTATCTGCGTATACAAGTGTCGAGTGAACCTGTGTAGGAGTCTCGACATTATTATAACCGTAAATTCTGAGAATATCCTCTATGACATCGGCTTCGCGAGTTACGTCAACACGATATGGTGGGATACGTAGCTCCATCACGTCGCCGTTATCTGAAACGATGTCAATCTCAAGACCCTTAAGAATCTTTTGCAGTGTATCCTCTGATATCTCTTTACCTATAAGGCTAAAGCATCTCTTGCGACTGAATGTCACAGCGAAGTGTTCTGCTGGGGTAGGGTTGCTGTCGAATATGTCGCTCGAAACAACGCCACCTGCAACCTCAGTGATGAGTATGGCAGCACGTTTGAGAGCATATATAACATTATTTGGGTCGGTACCTCTCTCATAACGGAAGCTTGCATCAGTGCTGAGCTGATGTCTGCGAGCCGTCTTGCGGATAGATACGGAGTTAAACCATGCACTCTCAAGGAATATGTCGGTTGTTGTCTCTTTGACACCACTGTTAAGACCTCCAAAGACTCCCGCTATACACATTGGCTCTGTCGTATTGCATATCATAAGATCGTCTGCATGAAGTGTATGTTCTTTGCCATCAAGAGTAATGAATTTCTTGCCTTCAAGACCTGTGCGGACGTGTATCTCATTGCCCTTAATATCGGAAAGATCAAAAGCATGCAGAGGTTGACCAAAAGCAAACAGGATGTAGTTTGTGACATCTACAACGTTGTTGATTGGAGTCAGACCGATGCTCTTGAGAGCTTTTTGTAACCATTCGGGCGACTCCTTGATTGTTACACCTGATATTGTTACACCTGAGTAACGGCCGCAAGCCTCTGAGTTTTCAACAAACACCTTGACGTTCTTGTCGTTATTGCTAACCTTGAAATTATCAACGGATGGACGCTGAAGTTGTATTGTGTTGTCTTCAAGAGAGTATGCCACAGCAAGGTCACGTGCTACACCAAAATGAGATGCTGCATCGGCACGGTTGGGTGTGATGTCAACAACAATCATAGTGTCGTTTTCAATACCATAATACTCTGCTGCGGGAGTTCCTGCCACGGCTGAATCTGGTAGGACAATTATACCAGAGTGGTCGTTACCAACACCTATCTCATCTTCGGCACATATCATACCATACGAGGGCTCACCACGAAGTTTTGATGGTTTGATAACAAACTCTTTATCTCCATCATACAGAACAGTGCCCACCGTAGCAACTATGACTTTCTGACCCGCAGCAACATTGGGGGCTCCACAGACAATGGCAAGCGGTTCTGCTTGCCCAACATTGACTGTCGTCACATGAAGATGGTCCGAATTGGGGTGAGCTTCGCATGTGAGAACCTCTCCAACAACAAGACCTTTAAGTCCGCCTTTGATACTTTCCGTTACTTCAACACTGTCTACTTCAAGCCCTATGCTCGTAAGCTTCTCTGCAACCTCGTCAGCTGTTTTGGAGAGGTTGACATACTGTTTGAGCCAATTGTATGATATATTCATGATTAATTAATTTGCTATGAAACTAAAATGCGTTGCAAAGATACTATATTTGTTCCAAGTATGCATTAGTAGTCTCTTTTTTATGAAGTGATTGAACCCGTTTTGTTCGGTTATCGTATTTATTGAAAGATTTGTCTTAAATTCGCATACTTATAGAGGAAGTCATGAGACTGCATCATCTATGAAGTATGACGTTGTTAAAGAATTGCATTTAGTAACGTATAGTTATGATTAAAAGGTTTTTATATATAGTAGTGTTTTTGTTTGGGTGTCTAAACGCCCAAGCACAGGGGTATAGTTACTATGAAGACACTCAGTTCGATATGCTTCAGAGGCAGATGTATCGAATTGGAGTCAATACACTTCATTCGTCGTTGCGAACTTATTCGCTGGATGAACTTAATGCGGTTTTCAATGTCGATAGTGTCTTGTATGCTGGATTTAATAAACCCGCTTCGACTTCGTCGCCATGGAGGCGCTTCTGGCAAAATTTTTTATGGGATGATTGGCTTTCATGGAGAAAAGATGGTATTTATGTGGCTATTAATCCGCTTTTTGATTTTCAGGTTGGAAAGGATGGCGACCGCAATACATACATCAATAGTCGCGGCTTTTATTTGAATGGAAACTTAGGGAAGAACTTTTGGTTCTATATGGATTTCTCCGAGAATCAAGCAGACATGACTGAATATGAAAACCATTATGCCGATGAATATCAGGCAGTGGCGGGACAGAGCAGCTATAAGCCAATGTCATCGGGTTATGACTATGAGATAGCAAACGGATATATAGCGTTTAGAATTGGTAAATATCTTGACTTTCAGATTGGAAAGGGAAAAGTATTTGTCGGAGATGGATACCGTTCTTTACTTCTCTCCGATTTTGCAACTTCATATCCAATGTTTAAGATGAATGCGACATTCTGGAATGTCAAGTATATGTTTATGCTGTCGCAACTAAGGGGTGAGCCATATTATCGTAGGAATTTTCCTTCAAATAACGGGCGTCACACGAAATATGCTTTCACTCATTATCTGGACTTGAATTTTGGAGGACGTGTTTCTGTTGGTATCTTCGAGAATGTCGTAATGTGTACATGGCGTGTGGATGGTGACCATAGAAGCATTGATTTGGAGTATATCAACCCATTCATTATTCTTCGACCAGGGGAGTATAATGCGGGATCGCCCGATAAGATGCTTGTCGGAATGAATCTCTCTTGGAATGTTGCTAAATGGCTTACTCTTCATGGTCAGGTTATGTTGAATGAGTTTAATGGTAAAGAACTCTTCGGAGGAGATAATTTTTGGAGCAATAAGTATGGTTTTCTATTAGGCTTGAAGACATTTAATCTATTTAGAGTTGATGGCCTGGACATGCAAATGGAGTATAGCAGGGTTCGCCCATTCTCATACTCGCAATACGATGGTATGGGAACATATACGCATAATTATCAGCCACTTGCACATCCACTTGAAGCCAATTTTCATGAGTTGGTTGGAATCATGCAATATCGTCATAAACGTCTATATATGAGAGGACAAGTTAATATTGCGAAATATGGTGAGAATATGGACTTTAAGAACGACTCCATATCATATGGAAAAAATCCCAATATACCAAGCAGACGTCGTAATGATGATTATGGTATAAAAATGTTTCAGGGGAGGTCAACCAATCAGATGTATGCGGAGGCACAAATCGCTTGGCTTATTAATCCACGTTCCCGTCTGAATATAGCTTTGAATTTCAGATATCGCCATAAAGAAAATGATGTAGTTGATGAGACATCCAAACATGTCAGTCTTGCATTGCGTTGGGGTCTGAAATCTTGGTACAGAGACTATTAATTTGAGCCAATATACAAATACTAATAAATGGAAATAGAAGATATTTTACGACACGAGGCGCAAGCTATACTTGATATACCTCAAACAAATGATTTTGAAGGTGCTGTCACCTTGCTTTACAAATACGTTCATGAGAAGGGAGGAAAAATCATTATGAGTGGTATGGGTAAGGCAGGTCAGATTGCAATTAATATGTCGACGACATTTAGTTCGACAGGTTCACCAGCAGTTTTCCTGCATCCAGCAGAGGCTCAACATGGCGATTTGGGCATCATGCAAGCAAATGATATCATGATTCTCATATCCAATTCGGGGAAGACACGTGAGATAGTGGAACTCATTAATCTGGCAAGAGGACTAAACCCCGAAGTGCCTATAATCGTCATAACAGGTAATCCTATAAGTCAATTGGCAGATGAGGCAGACATTGTTCTTGCGACTGGCAATCCCAAAGAGGTTTGTACGCTTGGTTTGACACCAACGACGAGTACAACTGTTATGACAGTGATTGGTGATATACTTGTAGTCAGACTTATGCAGAGGATAGGCTTTACCAATTCTGAGTATGCAAAGCGTCATCATGGGGGATATCTTGGAGATAAATCCAGAAAGCAGGCCCGGATGTAACAAAGGGTAGGGGTGTAATTTGTGTGTATATTTATTGCCGCATTTATTTGTATATATAGAAAATGTATATACCTTTGCAGTCGATTTAGTGATGCCCAAATGGCGGAATTGGTAGACGCGTACGTTTCAGGTGCGTATGTCGCAAGGCGTGCAGGTTCGAGTCCTGTTTTGGGCACTACAAGAGGATGCTTCATTGATGCATCCTCTTTTTTTTGAGGTAGTTAGTTTAGGTGTTTTAATCTTTATTTTATGAATGCTGATTATACCATTAGGTTGGCTGAAGAGAGTGATGCTCAGGCTATTCATGATATTTATGGTGAATATGTCGACCGATTAGATGTGACGTTTACTGTAATTAATCCTTCAGTAGAGGAGTATCGCCAGTCTATTGTTAATGGTGGGAAGATATATCCATTTTATGTGGCTCAGGATTCTGCAGGCAAAGTTTTGGCCTATTGTTGCGGACATAAACTTAGACCTCACGATGCGTATCGGTGGAATGTGGAGTCAACAATTGTTCTCAGTGAGTCAGCACCAAAACGCAAGGGAATAGCAACAGCTCTCTATACAAAGTTTATAGATACACTTAAAGAGCTCAATTACCAATATGTCTACGGAGTAATAGTTGACAATAATACGGCAAGTATAGCATTGCATAACTCACTTGGCTTCAAGGAGGTGGGACATTTTTATAATGTTGGCTACAAGCAAGGTAAATGGCTTGGCATAGTGTGGATGTGTAAGTATATAGGTGACAGCGATAAGGTTGTCGAAGAACCATTGCCATTAAGAGATTAATGACGAGAAGAGTTTAACTTGTCACTAAAAACAGAATATTATGACTCAGAGAAATTATCTAAGACGTTTGAATGGAGATCAACATCATCGGGGAGGTCATGTCCGCATATGTTTAGATGACTTCCAAATATTGCACGTTAAGCTATATCAATATAGATATGTACAAGCTTCCTGAAATTTTGTGACAGGACTCATGATTATATAATATGTGATTAAAGAATAAAAGATTAGAAGATATGAAGTTGTTTAGAAGTGTCTTGTTTTTTTTCGTTTTATGTCTTTGTTTTGACAACATAATGGCACAGGAGAAAATCTCTTTTGGTATCGACCTGAATCCAAAAGAGCAGGTAGAAGAGTCTCGAAAAATAGCTATGGAGCTGATAAAGAAAGATTCAATTATATGGCGACAGAAGGGAGATCAACATAGAAGCTATTTCTTTAAGGAGGCCAATGAGGAGTTGCCATATCGTATCTGCGTTCCAACTAATTGGGATGGAATAAGTGAACTGCCCATGTTGGTATTCTTGCATGGAGGATGGAATGACGAGAATTCTTATCTTGACCAAAACGACAAACAACTGGTAAGGTTAGCTGATGAGTATGGTTTTCTGTTGGTTTCCCCATTAGGATGTCATGGGGCTTATGGAAATAATCTGCACCTGCCAGCTGTGTTTGGGGAGAAAGAGATAAGTGCGAAAATTATAAAAAATGGTCATAATGATGCTCATAGCATTCAACAGCAGGTCGCGAGCGAAAAGGATGTCATCAATGTCATAGAACTGGTACTTGCAGAATATCCTGTCGACAGAGATGCAATGTTCTTGGCGGGTCATTCTATGGGTGCTGGTGGCACTTGGTATCTTGGGGCCAAATATCATGAGTATTGGGCTGCATTGGCTCCTTTGTCGGGGCCATTTGTGTTGGAAGATGGTTATCCATGGGAGAATCTAAGGAATATTCCTGTTTTCATCACAGAGGGAACAAAGGCTGTAGGTAAAGCCAGTCGACTAATATATCAATATATGTCGGAAAGAGAGTTGCCAGTAATGTTTATGGAGGTAAATGAGGGGCATGGCGAAATGATACCTGTGGTACTTCCTCATGTTTTTATGTTCTTGGATGATGTGAGAGCGAAGAGTAAACAAATAAGTAAATGATGTGATTGATGCAATACAACATCATTATTTCGTGTAATGAATTGATTTCCCGATTTCCACTAAACCGTTCGCGATGGCATACACGGTGAGCCCTGCTGGACTGTGTATCTGCAATTTGCGAGCAATATTCTTGCGATGAGTGATGACTGTATGGGGAGAGATGCAGAGATGGTCGGCTATCTGCTTATTGCTCATTCCCTGAACAATCGCCACAATCACCTCTTTCTCGCGCTCGGTTATGGAGTCGCTTTGTTCATTCTCTACATTTGCAAAAGCTGATATGGCAGAGTTTATGCGTTCTATCTTCAAGTCCTGCTCCATTTTGTAGATTAGTGGCACGAGAATCTTGTCCTCAACATTCTGGTGATTGGCTAACCACTCCTCATTATTATATATGGAGAACAGAGCCGACGTGAGCCGTTGACTGGTTTTCGTGCTTGATGGCAGATATTTGATGATAAGTTGCTTCAGTTCCTTCAGACTTTTGTCTGCCTCCGCATGCTGCTTTGCAAAATTAGTTATGTTATAGTTTGTTGATGTCTTGCCAACAATGAGTTTTTCAATGTATGGGAAAAGAACCTTTTCTTCATAGCGCATGTGTCGGCGTATCTCCTGCGCGTATTCATCATAGACTTTGAGGATTAGTACGCTGATTTCATTTTCTATATCGAGACTTTCAGCAAGTTGTTGTCGTACAGAAGGAAGTTGGTAATCAATATAATACCTATGACATGCATCAAGATAATGCATCAGCGATTTTGCTGACAATGCTTCTGGGTTATTGTTAATCACACCATTTATGGTTAGGTTAACAACCGCCAAAAATGTTGTTGTATCAACTTTTGCGTGACGGCACACCTCTTTTACCGTCTTGTCGCCAAAACCCAATTCGATGCCGAAAGCCGAGAGGGATTGAAGCACGTCGTAGTTGTCGCGGATGAGGTCAATCATTTTGTCTGTTGCCTCGTATGATTTTGCTTGTTTCATAGGTACAAAGATTCTCATTTTTCCGTAGGTTCGCAATACCCATATATTGGTATTAAAATTAAAATAAGAAGAAAAGTATTTTCTAACATCTTGATAACATGACTATTTGACAACTTTTAGGTATTGAGGGTGAGTTGTATGAACCGTAAGTTTGCAATCAAATTAACAAACGGCATTTTTATGAAGAAGTATTTATTATCAATAATTTTAATGAACACAATGTTAGCAAATGCTCAGTTGTCTATTACTCATGATGGTTTTGCAGAAATAGCGGTTATGGAGTCGTGCGACAATCGGATGTTAGAGCGAAGCATTTATGCTATCGAGGCGCTTACATTTAATATAAGTATGGAATGGAGTGTTATGGTGGAGGCAGAGTATGAAGGGAAAGAATTTGGAATCACACAACTTTTTATAACTAAGGAGTTCAATAACTACTCCAACCTAAGAGTTGGGCAAATCACAACTCCCATCGGCTACACAGTGCCTTATAACAGACCAGAGAACCATCTCACGGTGTTTCCTTTAGAAAGTGAAAGTAAAATATTGCCTTATCAATGGGATCAATTAGGTGTTAGCTTTTATGGTGAATATAAAGGTTGGACATATAATGTTATGTATCTTGTTGATAATGGCGGTCTGGCAAGTGCTTTAAGAGTAGATAACACTATGGTCGATGGGCTGCGAGTGGGAGCGAGCGGATATTATGGTAAGACCTATCTGTATCAGTTTGACAATGATTCGCTTCAATATAATAAGCTCGGCAACCTTGTGGTAGTGGGAATCGACTACGACTATGAAGATTATGGAATAGTGTCGCACGGTTTTGCCACATATAGTCGTTTAAAAGGTGGTTTCAGTCATAATGCGGTATCTGTGGGAGTTGATTTTGGTTACGATTTGTTGAGAAGGAATGAAATAGAACAATGCATAATACCCTTTGTCAGCTACGATTTTTACAATACGACAATCTCTGAGTATGACCTTTCAGTAGGCAAGAATAACTCCCACCGAATATCTGTTGGTGTCAGTTATCAGCCTATTAAACAATTGTTTGTCAAGGCTGAGTTTGCGCACAGTCAACGACAAGGCATAGGTTGCGAGAATGTGGTAATGCTTGGTGTGGCAGTTAGCGGGGCATGGAACATTACAAAGAAAAATCAGTGAATTAATAAATACAAGAGAAGACAAGTCTATGAATTTGTCTTCTCCTGTCTTATGAGAATATCCTTCTAAGGCTATTTAACCACTAATTTACTTATTTCAGTTTTTCCATCCGCGTATTTTCTGATTACAATGTTTACGCCTGGTTTAGGTGATGATGATTTTAATCCAAGCAGACTGAAATACTCTATCGAGACAAGATTAGAAACTTTTTTGTTGCTGATGCCTGTCGATTCATCAATGTCAAAAATGGCCTCTAAAGTGATGTCTTCATCAGCGATAGTAACCTCGCGCCTTGCGGTCGTAACATTGTCGTTCCACATCACAAATTTATAGCCCTCATTAGCTGTAGCTGTTAATGTCGCAATATCTCCTTTATATAGCACTGACAAGTCGGTTTTTCCATTAGCAACTCCAGAAACGCTTCCCATTGTTTCGTTATTAGACGATAGGTTGATGGAGTATGACTTTTCGATTTTGTCCAAGAAAGTGCTCCAACCCTCTGCTGCTTTGTATGCCTCTAAAGCATCTACAGGGACACGAATTTTAACGGCAGAGTGAAATGACGACTCTGTGCACGATGGAGGTGTCGTTGACAATAATGTTACGGTAAGATTTGAGCAGTTGCGAAAAGCATGTTCATCGAGTTTAGATATGGAACTTGGTAAGGTTATATTTGTCAAGCTTGTACATCCGTCAAATACACCCTTGTCGATAGACTGAAGGTTGTCGGGTATATTGATAGCCGTAAGTGAACTACAGCCATTAAATGCGTATTGTTCTATGTTTGTTAATGTATTAGGAAGTGTAACAGATGTAAGATTTGTACAATTTTTGAAAGCATATTGTACAATTCTTGTCACGTTATAGTCAATTTCATTAAACGTAATAGTTCCAGGAATATTGATTGCGCCCGAATAATTGGGATCATTGATTCCTTTTACAGTTGCAGTGTTCCCATCTTGTACAGTAGATGATATATTGTATATAATATAGACGTTGTCGCTGATAGTAATAGAGACTTCTTCTGCGTAGCTCATTGTTTGGCAGAGAAGAAGAGATAATAAAGCAAGATACAAATGTTTCATTGGTGTCTATTTAGTTTGTGTAAGTACTGTCTTTTATAAATAATTGTGGTTTACTAACAAAATACGAATGAAGAATAACGATAGAGTTAGCAAGCATCAGCAAATTTAGTCTTTATTTCTTATAATTACTCATTAATGAGAAAAAAAATTAATAATATATCATAGCTGAGTCGTTGACAAGGCGGATTTAGTGAGATGATGTGATAACTTTTATATGTTTGATGGTAGAGTGAATCTTACGGTCAGTCCACCGTTGGGTGTGGGAAAGAGATTGATCTCGCCACCATGAAGAAGAACGGCATTTTTTACTATTGCCAGTCCTAACCCTGTTCCTCCGAGTTTGCGAGAACGCCCTTTGTCGATGCGGTAGAACCGTTCGCATAGATGAGGAATGTGAATTGGCTGGACTCCGATTCCATTATCGGACACGAAGAATTCTGCAGTCTCTGAATTTGCTCTCGATGCGGTGATTTGGATTGTTTTCCCTTCTCCAGCGTAGGCGATGGCGTTGTCAATGAGATTGCGAAATATAGAATAGACGAGTGAGCGGTCACCGAGTACGAGAAGGTTTTCGACGTTGATTGTCAGCGTCATGTTATTCTCTTCAAGAGCGTGAGATACACCATCTTTAATTTCGTCGAGCAATTCGCGGATATTTATCAGCATTGGTTCTTTAACTTGCTGAATGGCGTCCATTTTGGCCAGGGCCGACATGTCGCTGAGGATGTTTGTCATGCGTTTGCATTGTGCGAAACTTCTCTCAAGGAACTGGTGACGTTTTTCTTCCGACAGAGTTCCGTTGTCCTCTAAGAGTGTCTCAAGATATGCGGAGATTGATGCTGTAGGCGTCTTCAGTTCGTGTGCTGCGTTCTGCGTCAGTTGTCGTTTGAGTTGTTGTTTTTCGTTCTCCACTTTTTCGCTCTCGGTGAGTGCAAGACGATGAGCAATTTGATAGAGTATGATACACAGTACAATAGTAATACCTATGATGAATATGACAAATGTTTTGTCAATTGTTAAGTCCTTGTAAAGCTGAGAGTTATAGTGTAAAGCGGAACGGACTATAACTCCTCTATCCTTGAGTAGCGTGGCAGAATAGAAAAATTGTTCGCCATCGAGTGACTCGGAATTGCGTTGTATATCATAGCCACTTCCTTTTTCCAATGCCTGACGTATCTCTCTGCGGTTTAGGTGGTTGTCCATTTCTTCGACGTTACTCTCGTTGTCGTAAAGGCTATTACCTTCAAGGTCGAATATTGAAAGACGGACATCGCTGAGTGTAGAGTGCTTATAGTTTGCTTTGCCAGCGACAAGACTATCAATCATATTTCCATCCTTTGATGGAAGTGCAAGGGAAAGGTTTATGACTTGCAGACGATTGTTCAGAATGTCAATCTTGTATTCTGTTTCGCGCTGATACTGGAATACGAGGAACATGCCTGCGAGCAGGAGAAAGATGCCTACCACACTGGCAAACATTCGGTTTGCAAAGCTGTTTATTAGTATTTTGACACCCATTTATGCAATAATTGATAATTATCAATTTGCTGAAAAGTAATAGCCGTAGCCGATTTTGGTCTTGATATGTTCTCCATAGGGAGATATTTTTGTTCTTAGTCGTGTGATGTTTACATCGACAGTGCGTTCAAGAACAAATGTGTCTTTAGGCCAAATATTATTGATGAGTTCGTCGCGCGAATAGACTCGTCCCTGATTCTGAAGAAAAAAGAGCAATAGCTCAAACTCTAAGTGAGTCAGAGGAGCAAGTTGTCCATCAACAGAAGCAGTCTTGGTAAAGAGATTAATGACAATTCCCTCATAGCTAATAGTAGGATTGTCAATCTCTTTTGTTGTTGCCTGACTTATTTCCTTTCTTCTTTGTGTTCGACGCAGAACGGCTCTTACTCTTGCTTTTACCTCTTTCATTGACAAAGGCTTCGGAATGTAGTCATCTGCGCCGATGTCTAATCCTTTAACAGTCTCTTCCTCTCCTTCAAGAGCCGTAATGAATATGATAGGGATGTCAGATGTTGTGTAATCGTTCTTCAGGAGTCGGGCTAAGCCGAATCCGGATATTTCGCCCATCATGACATCAAGCAAGATTAGTTTGTAGTTGCAAGCCTTTATTTTAGGCAAAGCATCCTCAGCAGATAACGCTATATCCACTTCGTACCCCTCTTCCTGTAGATTGAATTGCAAGATTTCAGCAAGGTCTTGTTCGTCATCTACTACAAGTATTTTATTTTGCATGTTGTCTTTAGTTAGAAATTAATTATTCTTTTAGCTGACATTATGCTGAAAGTATGCAATCTAATATTGCTCATGTTCAAATGCTAAGTTAAGAAAAATAGTGTCTTCTCATGTTACACAGCAGTTACAATTGCTACTTGCTTAAGTTTGCAAGTCCTCGGATTAGGTGACGCAAAGATGACAGCAGTTCTTGTGTCTCTTGTAAGATATTGATATACACGAGATGAGCGTTCGACATTGTGTTGCCATCTGCATAAGTAGTCATTACATCGATTTGCCATTTGCGAATGGCAGAAAGTTGAGATTGTATTTTCTGTGCATCGCTGCGAATCTGTTCGCCGAGGTCGTAGTCTCCCTTTTCTATCATCGATATGGTTCTGTCGAAAAGCGAGCGTACATCAGTGCGTATTTTTAGGTAGGGTTCGCTGATTTTTTCAGGGAGTGGCACGAAGTTGTTACTGAGGTGTTCAGCACATGGCTCTGCTGTACGTTTGAGGCAGTAGAGCATTTGAGCTGCAGCATTGTTAGCAAGGAAAAACCATGTGTTTTTCTCAATCGCTACTTTGGGGTCTATGCGGCGCATGCCTATTATCTCGCGTTTTCGTATGCGTTTCCATCTTTTATGCTGCTCTTCCAATTGATTTTGTATAGTTCGTAGAGGTTGATACTGGTTGGCGAAGAATGCATCAGTCATTGTTCGAAACTCGTGTCGAACGAAGTCGACTAATTCGATGTTGCTCAGACGATTGTGCATGATGATAAGGCGTCGTGCCTCGGTATAGTCGCCAGGCTTTGTATTGATAATCTGTCTAAATATATCTTCTAATTCGTCTATCTTCTGTCTCTTTTTTGTGTAGCTTATATTGCTACGGATGAGGAGAATAATGGCAGTGACAATAAACGCCAGCATTATGGGGATACTGCCAAAGTGCATTGCAGTGCATATAATGAGACAGAGAAAGAAGGCGATGCCAGCTGTGATAAACCACCCTCCGATGACCGATATGACGCCTGTGATGCGGAATACTGCACTTTCGCGAGTCCATGCCTTGTCAGCAAGGGATGTACCCATAGCTACCATAAAAGTGACGTAAGTCGTTGACAATGGGAGTTTGTATGATGTGCCAAGCGCAACGAGAAGTCCTGCAATTACAATGTTAACAGATGCTCTTAAGAGGTCGAAAGCGGCACCGTTTGTCAGAACTGCATCTTGGACATTGAAACGGCGACTTATGAAACGACTTACTGGTTTAGGGGTTATATTGCTTATTGCTTGTGAGACGCTAAGAGTATGACGAACGAGTGTGCGTGCCATCCTCGATGAGCCAAACATCTCATCTCCTTCGTCTTGTCTCGAAAGGTCAACACTGGTTTTTACAACATTCTGAGCCTTCTTGCTGTTTATTAAAGATAACACCATTATTATACCAGCGGCCATTAGAAAAACAAGCGGTGTTTGAGCACTTTCGCTAAGCGATGACATCATAAATTCTGAAGGATTGCCAAAGCCGTTCGCAGCAAAGTCCTGATAGGAGCTGAGACCTGCCAGAGGGACACCTATGAAATTCACAAGGTCGTTGCCTGCAAAGGCCATTGCGAGAGCAAAAGTGCCACATAAAACCACAATCTTCAATACGTTCACTTTAGCAAATGAAAGGATAGTCATAAGGAGCGAGAAGCCGACAATGCAACAACCGACAATTGCAAAAGTGTTTTCGCTGATGAATGATTTTAAATCAGAGGTCATCAGCGTTGATCCTTTCAATCCGTTAATTAACAAGAAATATACGATTGCTGTGATACTCAAGCCAGAGAAGATGCCTTGTCGGATTCTCGTATCCTTTTCAAACGTGAACGAAAACAGACAACGACTAATCCACTGTACAAGCCAGCCAAAGAAGAATGCTATGGCGACTGACATGAAGATGGCTACAATAACTTGCAATGCCTTGTCTGTATTGAGCAACATCCCAAGGTTCAATTCGCTATTATCCATGACTTTAAATAGCGAAATGGCAAATGCTCCGCCCAGCAGTTCAAAGACCATACTTACTGTTGTTGAGGTAGGCATTCCAAGAGTGTTGAATATATCAAGCAGAACAACATCTGTTACCATTACAGCAAGAAAGATGCACATAACATCCTCAAACGAAAAATATTGAGGTGTGAATATCCCATGACGAGCTATATCCATCATTCCATTAGATAGAGCTGCACCTGCAAATACTCCGATTGCAGAAACCATTATTATCGTCTTGAACTTTGCGGAACGTGCTCCGATTGCTGAGTTGATAAAATTCACAGCATCGTTGCTTACTCCCACTACGATGTCAACAACAGCTAATAACATAAGGAATACAACGATTCCGAGATAAATAGAATTCATATTATATGCGACATTTCATTTCCTGCAAAGATATTTTGACGATATTACAATTCTATTACATCGGTATTAACAGACTATTAAATGAGGCCTAAACCATATGAATAATACAAAAACAGTGCGTCTGAGAAAACCCAGACGCACTGTTGAGTGATTATGATACTGTGTATCAGTTCTTGAAAATACGCTTGTCGTTTACATGCTTAGCCTTACCCATTGAACGTTCGATGCTCATAGGAGGCAAGATGTGGATGTTGGGCTTGATGCCGACCATCGATACGATGCGGTCGTAAAGAGGTTTGATATAAGGCATCTGGCCGTCAGGACTGCGGCGGAAGAATTCTGGCTTCAACTCAACATCCAGGTCGAATGTGTCTTCATTGTTGACACGGTCAACAGTGATGAAATAGTATGGCTGGAATGCTGGGAATTCAGTGAGACATGTCTCGATTTGAGAAGGGAAGACGTTTACTCCACGAATTATCATCATATCGTCGCTGCGTCCAAGAATACGATCCATACGGACTGCAGTACGGCCACACTCACAAGGTTCATATATCAAGCGGGTAAGATCGCGTGTGCGGTAGCGAAGAATAGGCATAGCCTCTTTGCAGAGAGATGTGAATACCAACTCGCCGAATTCGCCTGGAGCAACAGGTTCGAGAGTGTCAGGATTGATGATCTCAGGGAAGAACATATCCTCCCAAAGGTGAGTGCCATTTTGGCACTCGCATTCGCCACCGACACCAGGTCCGCACATCTCGGTAAGTCCGTATATATCATATGCCTTAATGCGTAGTTTCTCTTCCAGTTCACGACGCATACCCTCAGTCCATGGCTCAGCGCCAAAGAATCCACAACGTAGTTTCATATTGTCAATTGAGACAACCTCGCTGTTGTGAATAGCCTCCGCAAGACGCATAGCATACGATGGAGTACAAGCCAGAACGTTAGTTCCGAAGTCCTGCATAAGCATAATCTGTTTTTCAGTGTTGCCAGCAGAAGTAGGAAGCTGACAAGCTCCGAGTTTTGCAGCACCATCGTGGGCTCCAAGACCACCTGTGAAGAGACCATAGCCATAGCTTACCTGAACTGTGTCGCCAGGGCCTACACCTCCAGCTGCCATAACACGAGCTACACCTTCAGCCCACATATCGAGGTCGTTCTTAGTGTAGACATCTACCACAGGTTTCCCAGTTGTTCCAGAGCTTGCATGAACGCGTGCAACCTCTGTAGGAGGAACCACCATAAGACCGAATGGATATTCGTCACGAAGGTCTGTTTTTGTAGTGAAAGGCAGTTTGACAATGTCATCAATCGACTTGATGTCGTCAGGTACAACACCTAACTCTGCCATTTTGCGACGATAGAATTTCGACTTGTTGTAGCAAGTCTTAACTATGTCTTTTAGTCTTTGGCTTTGGAGTTCGCGCATCTCATCGCGCGACATACACTCCATTTTGGGATTATAAATCATGACTATATTATAGCTATTATTTCTTTGCTTTGATAAATCTATGTTACTGATGATTTTTATTGAACTCAGCAAGTCGTTCGTTTAGGTCAGTCAACTGCTCGTTTTTAACGAACGAGACGCAGACACGCAGTCCTTGCTGACGACTTCCTGTTGTGTCGAGAGGAATAGCACTAACACCATAGAACAACAACTCCCTCATCAACTCACCACCTGTCAGACCTGGATATGCGACAGTAAAGTAGAATCCATCGCCAATTGGTGTGCCGAGGTCGTCGGCATACAGAATTGAGAATCCATTAGCTGTGAAAATTTTCTTCATCTCATGTGCGCGACGTTCATACTCATGCACATCATTGAGGAAGTTATACTGTCCGTCGCAAGCAGCCTTGAACATAGCTGCAAGTGCCAGCTGTGCTGAATGAGCAGTGCCAGAAGAGAGACAGTATAATACGCGACTTATCAGAACAGAGCCAAATGCTCCAATTCCCATTTTGCTCACAAGGGAGTCGTAACGCTTGTTAAATAGCTCCTCACGGAAGGCGAGAACTCCTATACGCTGGCCCGCATAGCTGAAGGCTTTAGAGCCAGATATCATCATGACACAGTTGCCTGTATATTTTGCCACGGAAGGTTGGAATGGGGCTTCGTATGGATGAGATATATCCTTTCGGAAGTCCATGCCGAAATATGCGAGGTCCTCAATGACTATGCAATCATATTTATCCGCCAATTGTGCTATACCTTGTAATTCGCTGTCGGTAAGGCACATCCATGATGGGTTATTTGGGTTTGAATAGAGAATTGCAGCAATTCTGCCGCTCTTGAGGTATTCTTCAATCTTGGAAATAAGATTCTTGCCTCGATAGTTAAACATATCGAACGATTCACTCTTGAGTCCGACAATCTGAGCCTGAGTCTTCTGAACAGGGAATCCTGGGTCGATGAAGAGGACTGTATCCTTGACGTCGGATGCCATTTTCAATGTTGTAAAAAGGGCATATGCGCCTTGCATAGAGCCACTGGTAGGCACACAACATGATGCGGGTGAATCAACATCGATAAAGGCCTTTACGAAACGTGATGTCTGCTCCTTAATCTCTTTACAACCATCAAGGGCTGGGTATATGGCGGCGACGCCACTTTGTAGGGCTTTGATTTCAGCTTCTGTCCCGATAGCGTCAGGTTTAAGACCTGGCACGCCCATCTCCATACGAACATATTTGACACCAGTTTGAGCTTCAACCTTGTTGGCTACAACTACTATTTCACGTATAGTAGCTTTTGAAAAATCTTTCAGGCCAAGTGAGTCGATGGCTGATGTTACTATCTGCTTGTCCAACATATCTGTCTCTGATTAAATTTCCTTATTTTTGAAGGATAAGTCTGACTTGTTGTTTATTTCTGCTCGGCGCCAAGTTGTAATGCTCTGACATTCATCTCGACAATCTCCTTACCCTTAGCACCGAAGATGCGTGCAACACTTTCGCTTAATGTCTTGACATCGAGCCCTAAAGCATCAGCAGCGGCGCCCAAAAGAATCATGTTAACGCTTCTGCTCATCTGGTTAGCCTTCGCAATCTCCTCAGCGTCAACGAGTATGACATTCCCAATTTTGCGGAGTTCTTCGTATATCTTCTCCACGTCAGGGTAGTTAGGAATATTGACAAAAGGAGTTTTTGATGTAACAATCCAACCACCTTTCTTCAGTGATGGTTTGTAGCGTAGAGCCTCCATAGGCTCCATCGATATGATGAGGTCGGCGCATCCGATTCCAATTAGGTCAGATGCTATTTGTTCGTCTGAGATTCGTAGATGGCTATGAACGTCACCGCCACGCTGGCTCATTCCATGAACCTCAGCTTGCTTAATGAACATACCCTTGTTCATGGCTGCATCTCCGATGATAGTGGCGATAGAGAGGATTCCTTGTCCACCTACACCCGATAATATGATGTCTCTTTTCATTTTGCGTTCTGTTTTTTCATTTTACGGCTAAGTGTCTGAATACATTCACGGCGTGGTATAATCACTGAAAGACCACGATACTCAAGCTCTTCAGTAATTACACGTGTGATTTCATCCATGTTTTTAGGGAGAGGCTCTACAACATGAAGGTGGTTACGGTCAAGACCCAAACCAAGGCAGATTGCTTCGTATTTGTTGAGACCAGCAGAATCCTGTCCGCCTGTCATTGCAGTCGTTAGATTATCGCTGATGATAACCGTGATTGCTGCGTTCTCGTTTATAGCATCGAGGAGACCTGTCATGCCAGAATGAGTGAATGTTGAATCGCCAATTATTGCGATAGCATGTTCAAGACCCGCATCGGCAGCGCCTTTAGCCATAGTGATGGAAGCACCCATATCAACGCATGAGCTCAGAGCTGAGAATGGTGGAAGAGCACCTAATGTATAACAACCAATATCTCCAAAAACCTTTGTGTCAGGATATTTATTGCGTATCACGTTGTTGATTGCATCGTAGACGCTACGATGACCGCAACCCTGGCATAGTGCTGGTGGACGAGCTACTACAGTTTCGCTTGGCTCTGCATGTTCGTGCGCTTTGAGTCCTAATGCAACACGTACATTGTCAGGGTTCAACTCACCTGTTCGTGGAAGAGCGCCACTTAAGCGACCTTTGATTTCAATGGAGTGAGGCAGAACTCCGAGGAGTTGCTCCTCAACAAATGGTTGACCATCTTCAACAACAAGAATTGAATCGCAACGACTTGCCATCGAACGAATCTTTTCAGTCGGCAATGGGTATTGCGAGATGCGAAGGATATCATATTCTTGCATATCAGCAACATTCTCCATGACGTAGTTGTATGCAATGCCACATGCTATGATGCCCTTTTTGCCATTGCCTTTCTTGTTTTGTATGTTGAATTCTGATTTGTCAGAAAGCTCATGCAATTTTGGTTGCAGAGCTGTAAGCATATCATTCTTCTTGCGAGCGTTGACTGGTAGTAGAACCCAGTCTCTCCAGTTTTCAGATGGGTTGAGTTTGTTGCAATCGCGAATTGAGCTATTTGTTGTGACGACAGCGCGCGAGTGAGCCATACGCGTTACAACGCGCAAAAGAACGGGCAGCTTTAACGATTCAGAGAGCTCGAAAGCTGATTGGACCATGTTGTACGCATCCTGCTGAGTCGAAGGCTCAAAGGTAGGAATCATTGCGAATTTGCCATAGAAACGCGAGTCTTGTTCGTCTTGTGAAGAGTGCATTGACGGGTCGTCTGCAGCAACAACCACAACGCCACCATTTACACCGGTCATACCACTATTGACAAATGGGTCAGCGCATACGTTCATTCCAACGTGCTTCATGCATACGAGGGCTCGTTTGCCAGCAAAAGACATTCCGAGAGCAGCCTCCATGGCAGTCTTTTCATTTGTGCACCAACGGCTATGAACCTTGCGTTCTCTTGCTAATGGAGACAACTGTATGTATTCAGTGATTTCGGTTGATGGCGTGCCTGGATAGGCATAAACGCCACTCAGACCTGCATGCAAAGCGCCAAGTGCAATCGCGTGGTCGCCAAGCAAAAGTTGTTTTTCTGACATGGTTATTGTGATTTGTTATTTTTTACTTTTTCGATAGCAGAGAGATGTCATTTTGGCCACAACCTGACCATTCTGACGCAAGGTGACATCCATAGAGGGAAGACGATGATGGTTGACAACTTCAATAGCTTCAGCTTCTAATCGTCCCTTTGTTACAGCATTGATATATAATATATTAGCCTCAACTGAAACGGCATTTAACTCACGAGTGTTTACGGCTACAGCTAATGTCGTGTCGGCAAGTGTAAATATTGCTCCACCCTGACAAAAACCATTAGCATTAAGATGACGATCCTCTACATCTATATGAGCTGTCGCTCTGCCTTCTCCAACTTCATCAATGACTACACCTGCTAAAACTGCAAAACGGTCATTGGAGAAGAAATCCTTTACATTTTGTTCACTCATTTCTGCTGTGTTTCCATTTGCTTAAAAACACGCAAAATAACAAAAAAAATACCTCTTTGACAAATTTCCACGAACTCAATTCATTTTTCACGTAAAGTTATTTTTTGTGAATGTGGTGTAAAAAAGTGAAGCAATGTCATGTTATGATTGATTGCTTCTTCATGTAGAATAAATATATGTACAATATTTGGGTATGATGTTTTGGAGTGATATGAGTAGTGGCTATTGTCACATAGAGATTTTGCGAAGTTCATTTTCAAGCCATTTGAGTTTGGGGCAATTGACGCCATGAAGCTCAGCAACCATAAGGGGTTTAGTGTAGAGGTAATAGACCTCCATGGGACGATGATTGTCATAGTCGACCTTCATACTTGGGGCATAAGGCTTCATGCTCTTAGTTGCGTTGATGTTGTCGTTGATATGCGACTCTTTCAGTTCGTTAACACCTATAGCATGAGCTATGCTAATCACTTCATTCATAATTGTTCTGCAAAGCTCTAATGTCTCGTTGTTAGAAACTAAATATTGTGTATCTCTTTGAAGAACTACAGTTAGACCGTTAAATGTAAGATTCCAGATAGCTTTTCTCCAACGGCCGAAGTTGTATTCAACGATGTCTGTCGGGATGTTAGCATTTCTGAATATGTCTGCTATATGTTCAATTTTCCAATCGTCGCGGCATGAATAATTGGCTAATGTCAGTGCCCCGAAGTCCTGATGTGATATATGGGCAGGTCCGATTTTTGTGCTGCAAATAAATCCTAACCCTGCAACAAGCTGAAGATTAGGTCTCATCTTTTCGAGATCCTCTTCTACACAAATGCCGTTTTGAAGAAGTATGACGATTGTGTCGTTGTCTATGATAGGGGAGAGCAGGGTGGGTAATAGCATATTGTTGATTGTTTTCAATGCAACTAATACAACATCAACTTTAGGCATATCATTGGATGATATGTAAACATTTGGATGTTCAATGATAAATGAGCCATTGATCGAGTCGACACGAAGCGACTCTTTCATCTCATTATAATCCCTATGTACAAGAAAATGAACATCTTCTCCAGCTTGAGCCAGACGTCCGCCGTAATATCCGCCAATAGCACCTGTTCCTATTACACCAAATTTCATATGTTAGATTGTTAATCAGGCTTAATTAAGTTTATTTGTGAGCAACATATTAAATGTAAAACTGGAAATTTATAGAACTTCCCTTAATGCAAATATATTATTTTTTACAGTACTGTGAGTTTTTAATGGAAAAGTTTTGCGGAGTGAAAAAAAGAGCGTAATTTGGTACAGTTTTTGATTGTTGTAAGAAAAAGATAATCGACAAATCATAAAATTATAATGCCATGAAACCAAATATATTTAAGACAGGCCTTATACCAGTTGCAGCCTTATCGCTGTCTGCCTGCGCTAACGTGGGCATGGTGAGTAGCAATGCACTGACGGATGACCTCTACTATTCAACTCGTTCAAAATCAGTGCCTGTAGCAAGTGCATCTGTATCTGCTGGAAGTTTGCTAAATGTACAGGATATAGATTCTTACGATAAGCGTGTTAGTGAATATGGTAGGGGTGGAATGAATTATGTAGATTCATCTCGCGATTTTTCTGACTTGCAAGTCTCTAATGGTGTGCAAGGAGCGAATAAAAGTACCTCTCTTCAAACTGATGAAACAAACGCTGAAGAGATTGTGGCCACAGAGGCTGACGGAGTCTGGGTTGATGGTTTTTGGGGTTCAGATAGTGATAGGAGCTATGCGGAACGAATGATTCGTTTTCATGGCCCATTTACCACTGTGACTTACTACTCTCCTGTTTTCACTCATGCTCGCTATTCAGGAGATTGGAATATATATGTTGACAATAGGGGGTATGCCTATTTCATTCCTCGATGGAGTAATCCCTGGTATGATGATTACTATTATGGATATGGATGGAATTGGTCGTGGCATCATCGCCATCTCGGCTGGGGCTATTACTACGGCTGGGATTATGGTTGGGATTATGCATGGGGTCACTATTATGGCTGGGGATATCCTTATGATTATTGGTATGGCTGGAGTCCTTATTATCATCACCATCATCACCATCATCACCATTATTGGGGTATGGGGCATGGTTCGCACTATGCACATCACAACGGTTTTGGAGTCAATAGATATTCATACACTCACAGGAACGGAACGACGGGTAGAAACATAAGCGCGGTACGAACCAGCAATAGAGCTGATCGTATGACAGGCGGACGACGTGTGACATCCGCAGATACCTACTCAAGGTCATATACACGTCCAGCATCATCGACGCGAAGTGTGACGGCCAGAAGTGAACGCAGTGTGAGTGCATCCTCTTCTGTAGATGTTGGGAATAGAACAGCTTCGGTTAGAGGTAGCAACCAGCGGAGTACATCACGAAGCACTGTTCGTAGTACAAGCGCTACAACTCAGTCAAACATCAATAGCTCAGCGGGTCAGAGTCGTTCTCGGACAAGTTCTGCGGTGCGTTCATCGTCAAGCACAAGTCGAAGCAACTACACGGCGAGTGGTTCGCGTATGCGTGGAACAGTTAGCTCAGGCTCAAACAAGTCGTCCTCTGTAGGAAGCAATCATAATACGAGCAGTTATACTCAATCTCGCTCGTCAAGCAGTTATTCGTCACCGAGCAGAAGTAGCTCTTCATATAGTGGAAGCAGTCGCAGCTCAAGCAGTCATAGCTCTGGCAGCCGGTCGGGTAGCAGTGGCGGTAGCAGAGGTGGCGGTGGCCGTAGCGGAGGAAGAAGATAAACTAACAATTTGAGAGATACAACAATGAAATATTCAGTATTTGTTACATCGTCGGCATTGCTAATATTGTCAATGTCACTTGAGGCTCAGGATTATACAGATGCAGAGCGATTCAGTCGCATAACGCATGAAGGAACGGCACGAAGCCAGGCTATGGGTAGTGCATTTGGTGCTCTTGGAGCAGATCTGTCGTGCATATCAATAAATCCTGCGGGATTAGCAACTTACAGGTCGGGCGACATAGGCCTTACGTTGGGAGTTGATATTCTGAAATCACAAAATGAGTTGATGTGGGGTGCGACGACTGAGGAGAGCAAAGCTTGTGTTCCATTTAATCAATTAGGCATTGTATTGGCTTCTTCGAATGATGATGATGCAGTTTCTCATGCTTTCAACATAGGATATACTCGTTTGGCGAGCTACAACAGAAATCTGAAGCTCACGGCTCCTTATTCGTACAATTCAATGCTTGATTATTTCTGTACTGAACGTGGCACCAATCGTTTCGAGGGTGATCTCGCATATGAAGCATATATGATAGAGGACGACTTCGTCGAGGACGGAGAGACCCACGAGTTTATTCATAACGTATGGGAGTATCCTATGTGGAATAGTGAAAAAGGCGAATATGAATTACCTCTCTTCATGCGTGAAGATCCAGAAACAGGAGACCCTCTGATTGATATGACAAGGTATGTTGAGGAGAGTGGCTATACTGGACGACTCGATTTTACATATGGTTTGAACATTAAAAATATTGTTTACTGGGGTTTTAGCATGGGTATTCAGACCATGAATTTCAGGCGTAATGTTCGTCATTATGAGGATTATTATGGTGTTCCTGAATTTGAAACATCACCTTATGGATTCTGTTATCGCCAGAGTTTGAAGCAGAAAGGAGCTGGCTTTAACTTCAGTACAGGTGTCATAATTAAGCCTATCGATATGTTAAGGGTTGGAGTCGCAATTCACTCTCCTTCATATATGAATATTGATGATGATTATGAGGCATCGTTTGAGACGTTTGATGGATTAGAGGATGTTGATTATGCTGTGACATCAGATGAATTTCACTATCGTTTCCACACGCCATCACGTTTTGTGGCAAGTGCTGCAAGCGTTATAGGGTCTTTCGCAATTGTAAGTTTTGACTATGAGTTGCAGAATTATTCGAAAGGATTGTTCCGCGAAGAAGATGGAGCTTCGTCACGTGAGATGGACGCCTTAAACGATAATGTTAAAGCTGCATTGGATAGAGCTCACCATTTCCGATTTGGTGCAGAATTCAAGCCGTTGTCGCAGTTGGCACTCAGAGCTGGTTTTAAGATTCAGACATCACCATATAAGGAGGGTATACAGTTTTCAGATTTCCTTGATCGAAGCATATCAGGAGGTATAGGTTACAGAGCAAACAAATTCTATTTAGATGTTACCTATGTCAATCGTATGCAACGTTCTGACGAATGGATGTTGCCAGATACGAATCAGTATGATTATGATGGTAATTGGGTGTCGAGCGACTATATGTATGCACCAAACGAGGATGTCCCTTCGACAATGACATTGAAGAGTCATAGGGTAGTCTTTTCCGTTGGTTATCGTTTCTGATTGATATGATACTTATTGCCGATGCTGGTTCTACAAAGACCAAATGGGCTTTTGTTGACGAGAATAGACATAAACCAGCAAAATTTTTTACATCTCGGGGTATCAATGCCATAAGAGATGACGATGAAACAGTAAAATCAGTATTAAGCGAGTTGCCTCTTGAGGGCGGCTCGCCTTTTTCGTTTATCCATTTCTACGGGGCGGGGTGTGTCGGAGGAGATGTTAATACCCGAATACAGAAAATATTAGCTGACCATTTTTCTCTTCCAATAGAAATGGTCGAAGTGGAAAGCGATTTGGTTGGAGCCTCATTAGCTCTTTGTGGAAGAGAGGCTGGAGTGGCTTGTATATTAGGAACAGGCTCCAATAGTGCTCTTTGGGATGGTAATAAGATAGTTAAGAATATTCGACCTCTCGGTTACATACTTGGCGATGAGGGCAGTGGCGCTCATATAGGAAAACTTCTTATAGCAGATTGGCTGAAGGGTCTGCTGCCTGCTGATTTGGCTGAGGAGTTGCAGAAGAGATGTAATCTGTCATATCCCGAGATGATAGCTTCAGTCTACCGTCGGCCCGAACCGAATCGTTTCATGGCTGATTTTACCCATTTTGTCAGTGAGCATATTGATAATACCTATCTTCAATCTTTGGTGAAAAAATCATTTGCAGCTTTCGTAGAGCGCAATTTGCTTCTGTATGATGGTATTGAGCATCTGAAGGTGAATTTTACTGGAAGTGTTGCCATGGTTTTCAGAAGGCAACTTGATGAAGTGCTGGTTGATTATGGTCTGACAATAGGTAGAGTGGAACCCGATCCGTTGCCTCTTATGTTAGATTTGTGGTGTAATTGAAAAAAATGGATTAACTTTGTTGACGAAAAATACTATAAAATGAAAATAGATATGAAAGCCGCTGCCAATTGCGGACTTATTGTTGGTATTGTGGGGGTAATTGTTTTGCTACTACCTACTTATGGAGTGATAGACTCACAGGCGGGATTGTTATCATTTCTGCTTAATGTTATTGAGATTGCGGCATTCGTATATGCGATATACTATTACAAGCATCACTTTGCAACATCAGTATTTACTTACGGGAGAGGAATCAAGGTAGCTCTTGCTATAGGTTTGTTCTATGGAATAATAAAAGGTTTAGCCCAATTTTTGATTTTCTCGTTCGATATGGATGTTGTTGCACGCACAGTAGACCTTGCAAAACGTCAGATTGCAGAGATGAATCTTCAACCAGAGGTGGCAAATCAGATGCTCGAAAGTATGTCAATTGCAACAAATCCTTGGATGTTGTTTTTCTCACAGATTTTCAGCAGTCTGATATTTGCGCTCTTTGTATCGTTGATAGCCATGATATTCCTCAAAGAGAAAGAGGATTATACATCAGTTATGAGAGATGTCGAATAGACTATAATTACAAATGTTAAATGGAACTATCAGTTGTTATTCCTTCATATAACGAGGAGGAGTCGTTGCCTCATCTCCTTGAATGGATTGCCAGTGTAGTCGGAAAAGAGGGACTTGAGTATGAGGTTATCATTGTAGATGATGGTAGCAGTGATGGTTCCTGGAATGTGATACAGAATCTTGTAGCCACCTATCCAGGTGTGGTCAAAGGAGTTAAGTTTCGTCGAAACTATGGCAAGTCGGCAGCTCTCAATGTCGGTTTTCAGAGAGCCAAGGGCGATGTCGTGATTACTATGGATGCAGATCTGCAAGATAGTCCTGATGAGATACCCGAACTTGTCAGGATGATACGCGACGAAAAGTATGATATGGTGAGTGGATGGAAAAAGGTAAGGCACGATCCATTATCAAAGACTATACCGTCAAAGCTTTTTAATTCAGTGACGCGTTATATCTCAGGCATTAAGCTTCACGATTTCAATTGCGGACTAAAAGCATATAATGTTGAGGTGGTCAAGACAATAGAGGTCTATGGTGAGATGCATCGCTATATACCATTATTGGCCAAGGAGGCTGGATTCTACCGGATAGGGGAGAAGGTTGTGACCCATTATGAACGAAAATATGGTGTTTCGAAATTTGGGATAGAACGAACCATAAAGGGATTCCTCGACTTGCTTTCGGTATCTTTTATGGGAAAATTTGGCAAGCGCCCAATGCATCTCTTCGGCGGTTTGGGAACGCTTATGTTCTTCTTTGGTTTGCTTTCAGCGATGTGGTTAGGGGGAAAAAAGTTGTGGTATGTATATAATGGTCTGACAATGACGATGCTGACTAATACTCCACACTTCTATCTGGCGCTGACATGTATGATATTAGGTACCCAGCTCTTTTTGGCTGGTTTTTTGGCTGAGTTGGTAACTCGTAATGCCCCAGATCGTAATAACTATCTGATAAAGTCAGAAATAGGAATTGAATCTTAAAGATTATCTTCAGCATAAAGTTTTTGGTGTCGTCAGCGATATCATTGATGCCACAGGGAAAGAGGCCTATGTGATAGGTGGTTATGTCCGCGACCTTTTATTGTCGAGGAAAAGCAAGGATATAGACATCGTTGTTGTCGGTAGTGGCATTGAGTTGGCTCAGGCTGTTCATAAGGCATTCAGAGGTTCGAAGTTATCAGTCTTCCGTTCGTTTGGAACAGCTATGGTTAAGTTGCGCGATATTGAGGTGGAGTTCGTTGGTGCAAGGCGTGAGTCGTATCAGCGTGACTCACGTAAACCTATAGTCGAAGATGGAACTCTCGAAGACGACCAGAACAGACGGGATTTTACAATTAATGCACTTGCGCTGAGCCTTCGCAAAGAGACTTTCGGAGATCTGGTGGATCCTTTTAATGGTCTGGCTGATCTTGACGATTTGATAATACGTACTCCGCTTAATCCTGACATAACATTTTCAGATGACCCATTGAGGATGATGCGAGCAATACGTTTTGCAACGCAATTGGGTTTTTCTATTGAGCCAGAGACGTTTGACGGTATTGTCAGAATGGCGCACCGAATCGAGATTATCAGCATGGAGAGGATATGCGATGAACTTAATAAGATAATGCTTTCGCCCGCTCCGTCGATAGGCTTTAAATTGCTCGATAAGGTCGGATTGCTCCCCTATATTATTCCAGAAGTACAAGCCTTAAAAGGTGTGGATAAAGTCGGAGGACGCGCCCACAAAGACAATTTCTACCACTCACTTCAAGTCCTGGATAGTGTTGCGACAAAGAGCGATTCGTTATGGCTTCGTTGGGCGGCACTCTTGCATGATATCGGGAAACCAAGGACGAAACGATATGAAGAACGTCAAGGATGGACTTTCCATAATCATAATTTTGTGGGTGCCAAGATGGTTCCGAATATCTTTAAGCGTATTAAGTTGCCTTTAGGGGCTGAACTTAAGTATGTGCAGCGACTTGTTGACCTCCATATGCGACCTATAGTCCTGAGTGAAGACGAGGTGACAGATTCAGCAGTGCGACGACTCCTATTTGAGGCAGGAGACGATATTGAGGATTTGATGATACTGTGTGAGAGCGATATCACAAGTAAGAACGAAGATAAGGTACAGCGTTACCTTAGAAACTTTAAAATAGTACGAAGAAAGCTTAAGGAGATAGAGGAGAAGGATCATATCCGTAATTTCCAACCTCCAATTTCGGGCGAAGAGATTATGTCAATGTTTGGACTTACACCTTCGCCTATGGTCGGGATACTTAAAAACGCTCTGAAAGATGCTGTGCTTGATGGTGTTATACATAATGATGTTGACGAAGCAAGAACCTTCCTTGTGAAAATGGCATCAGAACAAGGTTTGAATTTAGTGGATGTGAAATGAATAGGGTAGTTGCTATATTTTTCATACTGATTTTTGCTCTTTCACATCTCTCTAAGGCGCAAAACGATACGACAAGTATTTTCTTTGTTACTGGAGCGTATGACAGAGGCCGGATTCTAAATTCAAATGATTTCACAGATGGAGCGAATGGTCTTGGTCGCAAACTCAATGATTTTAAGGGTTATACAATAGGTGTAGGATGGCAGACACGAGGTGAACAGGTATGGCATCATGTTCATAACTTTCCATCGTTCGGTATACAACTCTATACGCCACGATTGGATGACAGAGAAGAATTTGGACAGCCAGTCAGCCTTATGGCCTTCTATCGAGGTGTTTTGTTGAGAAAGGGTATCTTTTCATTAAAGTATGATATAGATGGTGGTATAGCAATGGGTTGGAAGCCCTATGACGCGTATGATAACTCATCTAATATTGTTATAGGCTCAAAGGTAACAGCCCATATAGGACTGACGGCTGAAGCTGCATTTCTTATCTCTAAACGTTTTGAATTGGCATTGGGTGGCGGTTTTACGCATTTCAGCAATGGGGCTGTGAAAAAACCAAATAAAGGTCTTAACCTTCTTTCGCCTCATATCAGATTGACATATCTTGTCGAGGATAATCAGCTGCCCATGCGACGCAGAGACTATGGCAAGCCTAAGAGTCATGAACTTCAAGTGGCATTGGGTTGTGGCATTAAGCACACTGATGTAGAGAATAAACTATATCCTGAGTCCAATACAGACTACCCAGATGGTGCACGTTTCTTTCTGATGGATTTATATGTTTCATATCTTCATCAATATAGTCATGTCGGAAAGTATGGCGTGGGAGTCAATATTTTATATGATAGCTACATGGGAAGCAGATACAGGTTCATTGAAAATGGATATAATGTTGAGCCTGAACTTGGCGATTTCTCACTTCGCTTTTGTGTTGCACCATTCATAGCTCATGAGTTGCTCATTGGTAATATATCGATTCCGACACACTTTGGAATGTACATATACAGGCCATCAGAGGAGAAGCTTGACGTTTTGCAACAAAAGCCAGATTTCTTTCAGCGCATGGGGTTGAAATATCACCTCCCCTTTAATATGTTTGTGGGTGTGAGTATTTATGCTCATAACTTTGCAAAAGCCGATTTCCTTGAGTGGTGTCTTGGTGTCATACCTATTAAGAAAATGGTTTTAAGAAGTAATAATCTTAAGCGATGAAAAGAAGTGTGCTTGTACTATCGGTAATCGTTATCATGTTGTCTTCTATGATGTTCCTTGGGATATCAAGTACAACGACGACGGAATCGCCTCGTCATTCTGATGCTAATGAGATGGTTGTGCGACTACCGCAGGCTCCTGAACAGTTGGATTTCTGTGGAGAGAGGGTTCCTTTAGAGCGACAGGATATAAAAGAGTCGTTGGACAGAGAGCTTCTTGTAACGACTTTCGGTCATACTGGAACCATACTAAATATCAAGAGGTCATGGCGTTATTTCCCAATCATTGAGAAGGTACTCAAGGAGAATAATGTGCCAGAAGATTTTAAATATTTAGTAGTAGCAGAGAGCAGTCTTATGGAGACAGCACAGTCCCCTGCTAAGGCCTGCGGATTGTGGCAATTCATCGAATCGACCGCAAAAGAGTATGGGCTTGAGGTGAATAATGAGGTCGATGAGAGGTATAGCATTGTCAAGTCTTCGCAAGCTGCGTGTGCCTATTTGAAGAAGGCGTATGATCGATTGGGCTCGTGGACAATGGTTGCAGCAAGTTATAATGGCGGTATGAATGGAATATCCCGAGCAATGAGCAATCAGAAACAAAATTCGTATTACGATATTCTTTTCGGCGAAGAGACTGCACGTTATGTTTTCAGAATTCTGGCATATAAAGTGGTGCTGAGTAATCCTGAGAAGTATGGCTTTGCTTTTGAACGAAATGACGACATCTGTTATCCATTATACGAGACCCGTACCATTGTTGTTGATACAGCAATAAGAGATATAGCGCAGTTTGCTATAGATAACGGTACAACCTATAAGCAAGTTAAGCTTTTGAATCGGTGGCTTCGTCAGAATCAGCTGACAAACTCTCGTCACAGGAGTTATGAAATTCTGTTGCCAAAAGATTAAGAAACTCTTCATTCTCATTGCCATAGAAGGCCCCCGAGCCAACGACTCTCAGAAGTTTGGGCATGTCAATGGATGTGAGTGATGAGCACTCACCGAATGCAGAAGAACCAATGCTCTCAACAGTATCTGGTAAGTCAATGTTGGTAAGACTCTCGCATCCATAAAAGGCACCATTCCCTATTGATTTGACTGAGTCACCCACATATATAGATTTGAGTGAGGTGCAACCTGAAGCAACATGGTCGGGAATCTCTGTAATCTGATTTCCAAAACTTAGCGATTCTATTGATGCACATCCTTGAAAAGCCCTTCGTCCAACTGAAGCTAACATATCGCTCATATTATCGATTTGTTTCAGATTGCAACATCCTTCAAATGCTCTCTCTCCGAGAATCTCCAGACCCTCGGGAAGCGTTATGCGTTCCAAACCAGTACATTTGTGAAAAGCACGATTTGGAATTTCCAACATATATCCTTCAAAAATGACCTCTTTTATGGTACGGCAATCCTCAAACGCAGATTCTCCAATAGCTTCTGTGTCGGGCGGTATTATTATGATACCATTTTGCGTGGGGTGTTGAGCCGGACAGCAAATCAGCTTTTTGCCTTGCCATAACATACCATCATGGATATAAAAATCTGTATGTATATTTGTGGATGTTTTAATCTGAATTGCCTTTAAACTCGAACAATGTTGAAAAGTGCCAGGAGCAATGTGCTCAATTGATGACGGGAGTGTTATTTTTATCATATCATGGCAGTCGTCTATAGCGTGCGGCATAATCTCGGCGATTCCATCAGGTATTTCGATTTCTCCATGAGCTAACCCAACAGGGAGATATATCAGTGAACGTCTGTCAGATGATAATAATAGATTGTCTTCAAATATGTAGCGACTATGACTTTTAGGAGATTCGCGAATTTCAATCTCTTTCAGTGCAGTGCATGAGTTGAAAAAAGAGGCATCGATATACTGGAGAGAGTTAGGAAGAGACAGACGGGAGAGAGAAGTACATCCATGGATAAGCGACAAGCCAAAGTCGATTAATGAGTTGGGAAGAGACAACTTTTTTAGCTTGATACATCTGTCAAAGACACAATTTCCAAGATATTCAAGACCTTCAGGTAGAGTTATCTCTTCAAGAGAGGAACATCTGGCGAAAGCATCGTCGCTAATACAGATGAGTGATTTAGGAAGAGTGATGCGTCGCAGACCAGTACAATGATAGAATGCTCCTTCTTCGATGGATTCAATACCTTCAGGAACAATGTATTCCGTCATTGAATGGTCGCCTGCGAAAGCCGCAGATTTTATTACTCTCTCTCTTGGCATACCCAATCAAATTGTCTCATCTGTTGCAACATTTGCAAAAGTTGCACTCACAGCTTTAGCTATGTCTTGAGGTGATATGAGGAATTGAAGTCCCCTTTGACCCGCTGAGATGTATACTCTCTCATGCTCGACGATTCTTTCGTCAAGAAACACAGGGTATGGTTTTTTTAGGCCTATTGGAGAACATCCGCCACGGATGTAACCCGTTGTGGGAAGCAGTTCTTTGAGAGGAATCAAGTCGGCATTTTTATTGCCCGAGGCCTTAGCTGCTTTCTTGAGATCGACTTCTCTGTTGCCCGCAACAACACAGACGAAAATCCCAGTCTTATCGCCTTTTAGTGTGAGCGTTTTGTATACTTGATTTATATCTTCACCCAATTCATTCGCAATATGGTCGGCTGCCAGATTATTTTCATCAACTCGATATGGAATCAATTCGTAAGGAATGCCAGCTTTGTCAAGAATTCTGGCTGCGTTAGTCTTGTTAGTCTTCATGTTGAATGATTGATAGTATACACTTTTACCGATGTAAAGATAATAAAAAAGAGCTCAGGTGAATACGCATGGAATCATTTACTAACTTTGCAATACACTATAGCGATGTTGCTCACGTCTGAGATAGTTAGAATTTTTTTTGACACTAACATCGTATAATGGTAACTTGGCCACAAAATAGAATTAATAATGAACGATTTGGATAGCATAGCTCTTGCGCTTAAGGATGTGAATGCTACATTGGAGAAAGACGTTAAACTGTTGGCAGTCAGCAAGACTCATCCTGTTGATTATATATCAGTTGCCTATGAGGCAGGACAACGAGATTTTGCCGAGAATAAGGTACAGGAACTTCAGACGAAAGTCGACCTCTTGCCGAAGGATATATGTTGGCATTTTATTGGTCATTTGCAGACAAATAAAGTCAAGTATATTGCTCCATACATATATCTGATTCACACTGTTGATAGTTTGAGATTGATGCAAGTGATTAGTAAAGAGGCTGTTAAGAATCAGCGAGAGATAGATATCCTACTTGAGCTACATGTTGCAAAGGAGGCGACAAAGACTGGGTTGTCGCCTGAAGAGTTGTTTCAACTGCTTGATGATTATTCATCAGAACCCTTGCCAAATGTCAGGATTCGAGGTTTGATGACTATGGCAACCAATACGGATGATGAAGTTCAAATAGGAGAGGAATTCGCTATGGTGAAATCTCTCTTCGACGAGGTAAAAGCAAAATATTTTTCTTCGAGGGACAGTTGTTTTGATCAATTGAGCATGGGAATGTCAAATGATTATACCATTGCAATGAAACATGGTTCTACAATTGTCAGAGTCGGAAGCAAAATATTTGGAAATAGGTATTATTAGTTTGAAAAATATTCCTGGTCGTTGTTGAATTTGAAAATAAAGTGCTAAATTAGCGACATAATTATTCATGAAGCTCATTATGATATATTCTAAGAAGTTTTTTGCACTTGGTATGGTAGCTTTGATGCTATCTTCTTGCCAATGTAATCGAAATAAGGCTATTGCTGACTACGATAATGGTATGGATTCGCTGAATACATCCACATCGTCAATGGAGGAGGATATTAACAAGAGCAGGACGATTCTGTATACTCTTCCCGCCCCGATTGAGATGGCTTCTCTGATAAAGGAGACTGGCGTCAGATATGATGAAGAGCTTTTGAATCCATTATCAAAATCAAATCAGTATACTACAAACATGAAGATGGCAATCAATCTGGGTATATATACGACAGATATGAGTGTTGCAAGCATGTTCAACCAATCGCAAAAGACGATGGAGTATCTCAATACGATAAAGGGACTCACGCAGAACCTTGGAATCATGCAGATTGTTGATGAAAAAACTATGTCGAAGTTCGATAAGAAGGAGACCTCAAAAAATGAGATTCTTAATATCATATCAGAAGTCTATATGAATGCCAATCAATATCTGACTGAGAACAATCGAAAGAACGTTGCTGTTATGGTTCTTATTGGTGGTTGGACAGAGGGTTTCAATATTGCTTTGGAACTTGCGAAAGTGACTGGATGGAAGAATCAGAAGTTGCAGGAGCGTATCCTTGCTCAGAAGTTGAGTCTGCAGACTGTTTTGGATATTCTTCAAGCGGAGAACAAGAATGGCGAGGATGAAGACTTGACATATCTGACACAGAAAATGAATGAAATCAAGGTCATTTTCGATGAAGTTCGTTTTGAGACTCTTGGCTCTCCAGTTATAAATATAGATTCTCAGACAAAGTCGGCAGTCATTAAAGCTCCCACACAGGGTCAACTCACTCCTGATTTGCTCGAGTTACTCTGTGAAAAAGTTAAGGCAATACGCTCTGAGTTTGTTGATTAATACTCAAGATTGAGTTTATATAATAATAGGCAGTGCATTAACAACTTTTGCACTGCTTTTCTATGTTGAGACAATAAAGATGAGTCGAAGGATTGTTTTTTTAATATTTGTTGCGTTTGTCACAATGGCATTATCGTCATGTGCATCTACTTATAAACCAACAAAACATAAACCGAAGTTTAATTGTATGGTTGAATCAACCATTAATCCTCATATAGTATGAATATTGAAGAAAAAGCATTCGTTGAATTGACATATACTTTGCGGACAGATTCTCCAGAAGGTCCGATTGTTGAGCAGGTATCAAAGGATACTCCTTTGCGTTTTGTCTATGGCGCTGGTCAGATGCTCGAAATGTTTGAGAATAAGATTGCAGGACTGAAACCTGGTGATACATTCTCCTTTACATTAAAACCAGAAGAGGCTTATGGCGAGCGTGAAGAGGCTGCTATTGTTGATTTGCCAAAGAGTATTTTTGTCATTGATGGTCAGTTGAGGGATGATTTGATACAACTTGGAAGCCATGTTCCAATGATGAGTGACGAGGGTCAGCGCATGGTAGGTATTGTATTGGAGGTTACGCAGGATACGGTAAAGATGGATTTTAACCATCCGATGGCTGGCGAGACTCTCTGTTTCTCTGGAGAGGTGTTGAATGTGAGAGAGGCAACAGAGGACGAATTGAATCCACGAGGATGCTCTGGTGGTTGCGGACATTGTGGCGGTGGTTGCGGTGGTGGTGAATCGTCATGCAGTGATGGCGGTTGCTGCGGCGAAGGAGGTTGTAATGGCGGGAAATAGTTTTGGTCATATTTTCCGATTGACAACCTTTGGCGAGTCTCATGGAATAGCTGTCGGAGGCATTATTGATGGAATGCCAAGCGGGGTTGAGATTGACATGAATTTTATTCAGAGCGAACTCGATCGTCGCAAGCCTGGACAGAGCAGAGTGTCAACACCGCGTAAGGAAGATGATGAACTCCGTGTGCTGAGCGGTGTCATAAATAGTCGCTCAACAGGTACTCCTATTGCTTTTGAGGTGCTGAATACAAATCAACACTCTAATGATTACGATAATATTGTAGATATATTTAGACCATCTCATGCTGATTATACCTACATTGAGAAGTATGGAATACGTGATCATAGGGGTGGTGGTAGAAGTTCTGCGCGTGAGACTATTTCGCGCGTTGCAGGTGGTGCCTTCGCAAAACTGGTGCTTCAAAAGTATGGAATCAAGATTCGAGCATATACCAGTAGTGTCGGACCATTATCATTGGATAAACCATATACATCATACAACTTAGATACCGTTGATGACAATATAGTGCGCTGTCCAGATGCTGCTATGGCATCTAAAATGATTGATTATATCGATAGTGTTCGTACTGAACTCGATTCGGTCGGAGGTGTAATCACATGTGTTATATCGGGAGTTGCTCCAGGTCTCGGAGACCCCTGTTTTGACAAGCTACATGCCTTATTGGCTCATGCCATGATGAGTATTAATGCTGTTAAGGGGTTTGAATATGGCTCAGGATTCGAAGGGTCTAAGATGAGAGGTTCGGAACATAACGATATTTTCTTTACTCAGGATGGAAGGGTTCGGACACGCACTAACTATAGTGGCGGTATACAAGGTGGAATTAGTAATGGTGAAGATATATATATGCGCATTGCTTTTAAACCGACGGCAACAATATTGAGGGAGCAGATGACCATAAATGCTCGGCACGAAGAGGTCGTAACGCAGGTAAAGGGGCGTCATGACCCATGTGTTGTGCCACGTGCAGTCCCTATTGTAGAGGCTATGGCAGCTATGGTTATTCTCGATGCCATGCTTATGCAGGAGACAGTGCGCTTGTAAACTGTTGAATTGAAGACCTTTGTGATTAATTTTTAAAAATTTTCTCAGAGGGGTGTGACATATTGATTTATTGACTAAATTTGTGGTGTCTAAAGACAGGGTTTGGTACCGTAGCACAATGGATTAATGCCTCTGGTTACGGCCCAGAAGATTGGGGGTTCG
>JABUTU010000050.1 GCA_021443545.1 Marinilabiliaceae bacterium
TTGGTCTTGCAGATGATGTCGACACGGCCGGTCGCAATCGAGACCTCCTCTTGTGGTTTGAATCCGCAGAGGTAAAGCACCTGCACGACGATGAACTGAAAACGCTCCTCGATGGCTTTGGGAGAATCTACTTCTTCACTCCTGGGACAATTCCGCGAGATGACGATTTAACAAACTCAAGAATCATATCACGAGCATCCGACTGCGGAATCTCCGCCTCTATAGCTTGGACAGCTTGAGTTGTGTTAAGCGGTTTTTGATAGAAGTAGCTATAAATATTCTGAATCTCAGCTATCTGCTGTGCATCAAAACCTCTTCGCTTCAAACCGACAAGATTAAGACCTTCGAAGGCTGCAGGCTCACGACCTACCATTGCGAATGGAGGTATATCCTTACCAAGTCTTGTTCCTCCCTGAACCATGACGTATGGACCTATACGTGTAAACTGATGAACCAATGATCCCCCACCAACAACAGCACAATCAAAAACCTGAACCTCACCTGCAAACTGACATGCGTTGGAAACAATTATATTCGAACCGAAAACGCAATCATGACCTATATGAACATAAGCCATCAGCAGATTGTTTGAACCTACCTTAGTGGTATTCTTCGATGCTGTACCTCGGTTGATTGTGACACACTCCCTGATTGTATTATTATCACCAATCTCGCACAATGTATACTCACCTTTAAATTTGAGGTCTTGCGGCACAGCACCAATTGTAGCGTGAGGGAAGACTCTGTTGTTTTTTCCCATACGAACGCCATCACATATAACAGCGTTCGACATAATGTGACATCCATCTCCAATCTCAACATCCCCAGCAATCACTGCAAATGGGTCAATCTGAACATTATTGCCTATCTTGGCCTTTGAATCAACTGATGCTAAAGTACTTATCATTGTTTTAAAAATTATTCAAATCAAAAACCATATTTAGCTATGAGCATTCTTGCGAACTGAGCATTTGAGCCGTGTCCCGAACGCGTTGCTATGAAACGTCCCTTTATAGGCTTGCCGACTAAAGCGAGGTCACCTATCAAATCAAGAAGTTTATGACGCGCTGCCTCATTAGGATACTTCAAATCACGATCATTTAGGACTCCCGAAGGATGTATAGTTAATTCACGTCCCATCAGCTGCGTTATCTGAGCCCTGTCGTCAGTAGATAAATCCTTCTCAACAAAGACAATAGCATTATCCAAATCTCCTCCCTTAATCAGTCCCTGCTGAAGCAAAAATGCCACCTCGTGTAGGAAGACAAAAGTTCTACAATCGTAGACCTCTTCATACTCGTCCAGCGACTCAATGAGAGCATACTGATTGGCAAGACATCGTGAGCCATTAAAAGATATGTTTACCTGAGCTGCAAAATACTCCTCAGGCAAGCCTATAATACGTATTCCCTTTTCAGGCTCCTCATAAACCACCTTTTCCGTAATAACCATATACTCCCTCTCTGCATCCTGCTGCTCTATACCAACACAATCTATAGCCTCTATAAAAGGAAGAGCACTTCCATCAAGAATAGGAACCTCTGGTCCATCGAGTTTTATCAAACAATTGTCTATACGTCGCCCTCGAAGAGCCGACATGAGATGCTCAATGGTACTTACAGTGACATTCTCTCTACCCTCACCGGCACTCAGCACTGTTCCTCGCTGAGTAAACGAAACATTACGCGCATCAGCTGCGAACATGGGTTCACCCTCCAGATCTATTCGCTGAAACAGATAACCAGTTCCTGGTTTAGCAGGACAGATTGTCAAGTTTACAACAACACCAGTATGCAAACCCTTACCTTTGAATGATGCTGAGGCCTTTATTGTTGTCTGTTTTTCCATTTTTCTTACAGTGGTAAATTTATTCTCGAGAATCTATTTCATACCTTGAACTGTCGCCTTTAGTTCGTCGAGTTCCCTCTTCAACTGAGGCAACTTACGGAAAATCACAAACGACCTGTTGAACTCCATATAATCCATGGCGGGAGAGCCAAATAGCGTCTGTCCAGCCTTCTTGACTGTACTATTTATACCCGTCTGTGCAGCACATATTGTCCTGTCAGGCACTTCGATATGACCAGCCACGCCCACTTGTCCTCCAAGCATACAGTTACTGCCCACTTTAGATGAACCAGCCACACCAGACATTGCAGCCATAACGGTATTCTGACCTATGACAACGTTATGTGCAACCTGTATGAGGTTATCCAGTTTCGTTCCTCGGCCTATACGTGTCGAACCCATTGTTGCACGGTCAACACACGTGTTAGCACCAATCTCGACATCGTCTTCAATAACTACATTTCCAATCTGCGGGACCTTCTTATAGTTGTTATTTGCATCTGGTTGGAATCCAAAACCATCGGCACCTATAACAGTTCCAGCGTGTATCACAACCCGTTGTCCAAGAGAACATCCCTTATATATTTTAACGCCTGAATATATCTCACAGTCATCACCTATTTGCACCCCATCACCAATATAAGCTTGAGGATAAATCTTCACATTGTTTCCTATTCTGGCACCCTCGCCTATGTACGCAAATGCCCCAACATATACTTTTTCGCCCAGCTTAGCCGTCGATGCTATATAAGATGGTTGCTCGACTCCCACCTTCTGTGGCACCATCTTCTCATACATATCCAATAACTGAGCAAGAGCCTGACGAGAATCCGGAACCTTAATCATAACGGCTTTGACAGGCTGCGATGGAACAAAATCATTATTTACAATGACCGCCGAAGCTTCCGTTGAATAGATAAAATGCTCATATTTAGGATTTGAGAAAAACGTCAGTCCACCTTGTTTTCCCTCCTCAATCTTACATACGTCATTGATAATTACGTTACCATCTCCCTCAATTGTTCCTTGCAACAACTGAGCAATATCAGATACTCTGAACTCCATGCGTTATTGTATATTAAATATAAAACTTTGCGAATGTAACAATAAAAAAGCAGAATCGGCAAACTCAACAAGAAATAGTCGGCACAACCTCATCGGGAGTCAATGATAACTGCTCACCTGTCTGCATATTCTTAACAGTAACCTTACCAGTGACTCTCTCCGTCTCACCACAAAGTGCAACGAAAGGAATCTGCTTCTTATCTGCATACTGCATCTGTTTTTTCATTTTCGCAGCATCTGGATATATCTCGGTCTTTATACCCTTTGCTCTCAAATCGCGGGCAATTTTTAATGAGTACATCTCATCTTCCCCACCGAAGTTAGCAAAGAGTATTCTTGTCTGCTCCATTGCTGACTCAGGGAAGAGATTCAACTGAGTCATAACATCATAAATTCTGTCGGCTCCGAAAGAGATACCTACACCAGACATACCCTTCAAGCCAAAAATACCCGTAAGGTCATCATAACGACCTCCACCAGTTATACTACCTATCTCAACATCAAGTGCCTTTACCTCGAAAATAGCCCCAGTATAGTAATTCAATCCACGAGCAAGAGTCAGATCAAGCTCTACCTTTACCGTCTTCAAGCCAATAGCATAAACATATTTGAATATTGTCTCAACCTCATCCAACCCCTTCTGTCCGACCTCCGATGTAAGAATAGACCGCATTATCTGAATTTTCTCCTCCATAGAGCCAGTCATCTTAAGAATAGGCTGTAGTTTTTCTACTGATTCTGTTGACAATCCCTTCTCCTGCAACTCTGCATTTACATTGTCCAAACCAATCTTGTCGAGTTTATCTATAGCCACTGTGATATCCACCATATGCTCAGCAGCCCCTATTGCCTCAGCAATTCCCGCAAGAATCTTACGGTTATTAATTTTGAGCACCACATTTATGCCGAGAGCATCATAAACATCGTCCACAATCTGAATCAACTCAACCTCATTGAGAAGAGAGTCGGAACCAATAATATCGACATCACACTGATAGAACTCGCGGTATCTTCCTTTCTGAGGACGATCAGCGCGCCACACGGGTTGTATCTGAAATCTCTTGTATGGAAATGTCAGCTCTGCCTGATGCTGTACGACGTATCGCGCAAAAGGCACTGTCAAGTCGTATCGCAATCCCTTCTCGCATATCTGAAGCGATGCCTTGTCTGAATTAGCATTCAAAGGAGCTCCTACAGACATTAGGAAATCACCCGAATTAAGAATCTTGAATAGCAACTTATCGCCTTCATCGCCATACTTTCCAAGAAGAGTCGAAAGATTCTCCATAGCTGGAGTCTCAATCTGACTAAAGCCATAACGCTTAAAAACCCCTTTTATGGTATCGAAGATATAATTACGACGAGCCATTTCAATCGCTGAAAAGTCGCGTGTTCCCTTTGGAATGCTCGGTTTTGTTATTGTCACTGCCATGCCTTATTTTGTTATATGCGCTATAAACGACTGCAAAAATACACTTTGAAAAAGAAATTTCCTCGAATTAGACAAAAAATAACTAATTTTGCGCCACAAATAACAATAATTCCAAAATTACAAATGGCACAGCAAGAAGATGTCTTCAAGAAGTTGGTAGCTCACTGCAAAGAGTATGGTTTTGTATTTCCAAGCAGCGAGATTTACGATGGTCTTGGCGCAGTATATGACTATGGTCAAAACGGTGTAGAACTTAAGAACAACATAAAAAAGTATTGGTGGGACGCAATGGTCAAACTCAACGACAACGTTGTAGGCATTGACTCGTCTATCTTCATGCACCCAACAATATGGAAGGCATCTGGTCACGTTGACGCTTTCAACGACCCGTTGATTGACAACAAAGACTCAAAGAAACGTTATCGTGCTGACGTACTCATAGAGGAGCAACTTGCCAAATACGATGATAAGGTCGAGAAGGAGATTACCAAAGCCAAGAAGAAATTCGGTGATACCTTCGATGAAAATAAATTCCGCGAAACAAATCCAAACGTTCTGCGCGAACAGAGTAAACGTGATGCCTTGCTCACCAGATTTGCCAAGGCTCTGAACGACAATAATCTTGAGGAGCTTCGTCAGATTATTCTCGACGAGGGTATCGTTTGTCCAATCAGTGGTACAACCAACTGGACAGAGGTCCGGCAGTTTAACCTTATGTTTACAACTGAGATGGGTTCAACTGCTGATGGTGCAATGAAGATTTATCTTCGTCCAGAGACAGCACAGGGTATCTTTGTCAACTTCTTGAATGTACAAAAGACCGGACGCATGAAGGTTCCTTTCGGTATCGCTCAGATAGGAAAGGCTTTCCGCAACGAGATAGTAGCACGTCAGTTCATCTTCCGCATGCGAGAGTTCGAGCAGATGGAGATGCAGTTCTTCGTACGTCCAGGCGAAGAGATGCAGTGGTTCGACTACTGGAAATCATTCCGTCTCAAGTGGCACAAGGCTCTTGGCATGGGTGATGAGAACTACCAGTTCCACGACCACGATAAGCTTGCGCACTACGCAAACGCTGCAACCGACATCGAGTTCCGCATGCCATTCGGCTTCAAAGAGGTTGAGGGCATCCACTCACGTACCGACTTCGACTTGTCACAGCATGCTAAGTATTCAGGAAAGAAGATTGAGTACTTCGACCCTGAGCTAAACAAGAGCTACACTCCATACGTTATTGAGACATCAATCGGTGTCGACCGTATGTTCCTGAGCATCCTTGCTGGTGCTTACAAAGAGGAGGAGCTTGAAGGTGGGGAGACACGTGTTGTTTTGCGTCTGCCAGCTGTTTTGGCACCAGTGAAACTTGCCGTCCTTCCTCTCATAAAGAAAGACGGACTTCCTGAGAAGGCTCGCGAGGTTATGAATACTATGAAGCTCGAGTTCAATTGCCAATACGACGAGAAGGACTCTATCGGAAAGCGTTACCGTCGTCAGGATGCAATCGGCACACCATTCTGTGTCACCATCGATCATCAGACACTACAGGACAACACCGTTACTGTCCGCTACCGCGACACCATGGAGCAGGAGCGTGTAAGCATCGATGCTCTGCACACAATGATATCAAAACAGGTTACTGGAGCAGAACTCTTCAATAAACTGCTTCAATAAAAGTAGTCGCATAATAATAACAATGGTGTGTCGAACAACATTATGTTCGACACACCATTGTTATTATTTTAGGGATAGTCATTCCTTAACAAAAAATCCAGACGTCACAATAGACATCTGGATTTATGGAGAAATATAAGATTTCTTACACTACTTCAAAAACTAAATTACAAGTTTGTAACCCTTACCGTGTACATTGATAATCTCTACTGATGGATCGTCCTTGAGGTGTTTACGCAACTTGGTGATATAAACATCCATTGAACGAGCATTAAAGTAGTTGTCATCAACCCATATCGTCTTTAAGGCAAGATTTCTCTCCAACACCTTATTAGCATTTGTACAAAGCAACTTCAGCAATTCACTCTCCTTGGTTGTCAGCTTAATAACACTATCCATATTATCGTCAAAGATAAGTTGTTGCTTCTGAGTATCAAACTTATATCGACCGAGCATATAGACATCTTGTACAACTGTATTCCCAGACGTTCTGCGAAGAATCGCCTCAATACGGAGCAACAGCTCCTCCATACTGAATGGTTTCGACAGATAATCGTCCGCACCTACCTTGAATCCTTGAAGGATATCCTCCTTCATCGTCTTCGCTGTCAAGAAGATAATGGGTACATCTGAATTAATCATACGTATCTCCTTTGCAAGCGTAAATCCATCCTTCTTTGGCATCATGACATCAAAAATACATATGTCATACTTACCTGCAACAAACGAATTATACGCCTCTTCTCCATTTGGTGTCAAATCAGTATCATAACCTTTTGCTTGCAGATACTCACAAAGCAACATGCCCAAGTTCTCGTCGTCTTCGGCCAAAAGAATCTTATGCTCCTTGTTCTCCATTATTGTTTTGGTTTTAGAGTTATTTCCTTGTTTACTATATATTCCTATAATTGTTTCCTTTTTATTGAATTTTTTATGTATGTTTTTTAATAGGTATGAATATATCAAACTTCGTACCTACATTCAACTCGCTCTCTACAGTAATCTGACCACCATGATCTTCTACTATTTTCTTGACATAAGCCAACCCAAGTCCAAAGCCCTTAACATCATGTACATTGCCCGTCGGGACTCTATAAAACTTCTCGAATATACGATTGAGGTTATCTCGTGATATACCCATTCCATTATCCTTTATTGATATCACAATACCATTATTACGATTAACGGTCTTGATATACAGTGCTGGCGCCTCTCTACGATATTTAAAGGCATTATCCAGCAGATTAAAGATGACATTCGTAAAATGGACCTCATCAACCAACGCCATCGAGTCAGGAGCATCCAGCATGACACTAAGCTCTCCTTTTTCCGACTCAACCTTGACCTGAAAGCTCGATGCTACTTTACTCACTATCGCATTGACATCCATCTCTTCAAGTTTCAGACTTGCTTTTCCCTTTTCAAAAGCAGCCAACTGTAGTATCTTTTCAACCTGAGTTGTGAGTCTCTTACTCTCCTCTTTAATGATACCCGAGATGCGAACCAACGATTTAGGGCTCATGGCAACAGAGGAATCCTGCAACATCTGAGAGGCAAGTGATATGGTTGAGATAGGAGTCTTGAACTCGTGTGTCATATTATTAATAAAGTCATTCTTGATAATATCAATATTACGTTGCCGGAATATAATCACAACAGTGTATATAGATATTGCAAGTATGAGTATCGTGAACAAGACCGTGGGTATCACAAGCCCCATCAACTCTTTCACATAAGTCCGCTTCTCTGGAAAACAAACCGAGATACTATGCAACTTAGCATGCACATCATTTGGAAACAACTGCCTCTTAAACGTTGTCATTTTTGATGCCGCAACATATCCTGGAGTGCTTATTGCGATATTTCCCGAAGCATTAAGAACTGCAAACTCATAATCGTCATGAATACCTCTCTCCTCGAAATTCTGCATCAACAAAGCATCTAAACGTTGTTGGTTGACACGCTCTTCAATCGGCTCCGTTTCAAACACAGTATGTAAGAGTTTCTTCGTCTGGTCGTCCAAACGCTTATGCAACTCATTCTGAACGATAAGCATAGCGTTTGTAACAGGGTCAAAATGTCCGACATCCCCCAAATCAGCCTGTCCGTTAAAACTATTCACAAGTGTATCTTCTCGATATGTCGAAAGATTGAAATGTCCCTGATTGTCAAGGTCAAACGATATATGATTGCTATAATTGTTATGCGTAATAGACGATTCAGCACCCGTCGTTCTACCCTTGATGTGGTTTCTGACAAATAGAGGCCAATCTCCGATATTAACACGTTCGTACGACCTGAAAGCCGACATTTCGTCGGTTTCCAATCGCGCTATCACTGCATCTATACTCTGACAAACCAACTGCGAGAAATTAGTCTCTCTTAGTTTCGCTGCCTCATATATCCAGCGTGTCTGCATAGTGACAAGTCCGATGAAGGCAAGCGACATCAGAACGCACAACCACACTATGACGTTTTTACTTTTCATATGACCATGCCCAAAATACAGATAATGAGCTACTCATGCAAATCCATCAATCTAAATTCGACACTCTTTTCAACGAATCGGTTTCCTTGCTATAAGTTATAGCAAAGTTACAATCAATTTTTGAAATCGCTTTCATAATTTTCATCCATATTGACTAAAAACAAGAAAATAAAACTATATTTGCATAAATAATATTCACACAGTAATAGGCACTTCAAATATGGATAACAAACTTCAAGAACTCACACAGAGAGTATATGCAGAAGGTGTCGAGCGGGCCAATCTGGAAGCTGAGAAGATAAAATCGGAAGCTGAGAACGAAGCAAAACGCATCATTGCTGAAGCTGAGAATAAAGCTCAGTCGATTGAGAATGAGGCAAGAAGAAATGCAGCCGAACTTGAGCGCAACACCAGAAATGATCTCCAAATGGCATCAAGTCAAATCATCCAATCCTTGAAGAATGATATCAAATCATTGATTGCAACAAAAGTCGTTGACGCTCCAATCAAAGAGACATTCGCTGACAAGGATTTCATCATCTCAATAATTACCAAAGCTGTCGAAGGTTTCTCGCAGAAAAGCTCTTCGGACCTCGCAGTAATCCTTCCAGAGAACGATTTTTCCAACCTGAACCAGCGAATACAAAACTCGGTAAGCTCTGTGCTAAAATCCGAGCTAACCATCACTTCTGGCAATATCAAGGGCGGTTTTAAAATCGGTCCGAAAGAGGAGAACTATTACATAACTTTCACCGATGAAGATTTCATCTCTCTTTTTAGAAATTTCGTGAAAGGGAATATAGAATTCAGTAAGTGAAAAACATTGTAGTGCTATGAGACATGAGTATCACTACATCGTTTCGGGGTTGCCAGACCTAAAGCCTGACGACCGCAAGGTTGATTTGACTCTCGGAGAGCTGAAGATGCAACTCGATGAGCAAGTGTCAGGCAAAGACCTGGCGTTGGTCAATCTTTTTTTTCTTCCAGAAGACCATAAAAACATCCTGAAACGACTCTATGGTCTTAGCTATCATGACAGCGTCGCCTCTGTTTACAAAGCAGAGATGATTGATGAGCTGATTGACAGTGCCCGTCTGAAGAGAGATGACACTTTCGATATCGAACCTTACGTTGTTTATGCAGTGAAGGAGTTCTTCTCACAACAACAACCTCCCCGTCTCTCCCTCTTCGAAGCACTCATGAACGATGGCTGGGCAAGAAAAGTATCTTCGTGTGGCAACGCTTTCGCCATAAAGTACATCTCGTTTGATACAACTCTACGAAATGTTATGATTGCGTTACAAGGGCGTAAATACAATATGGATGTAACCCATAGCATCGTTGGCACAGACGACATAGCAGAACAGATTCGCAAGAACCGACAGGCCGACTTTGGGCTGAAGGGCGACTGGGACTATATAGAGCCAGCCCTGCAGATTTTCAGTTGCCCCGACCTTGTCGAAAGGGAGATGCGAATAGATGCCTTACGCTGGACATTCATAGATGAAGCCTCATTCTTCGACTATTTCACCATAGAGAAGATTATCGCTACAATACTGAAACTTGGAATGATTGAACGATGGAGCTCATTAGATACTGAAGAGGGAAAGAGTCGTTTCTCTGAAATGATTCGCAGCTACAAGAGACTAACAATACAGGATAATACAATCTCACAACTCTAATTCTTAATAGCTAAGATATGGAGAATACAAAGACAACTGGCAAGGTTGCCGGAATCATATCAAATTTGGTGACAATAGAGGTTTTTGGCCCTGTTGCTCAGAATGAAATATGCTTCATACACCACCCTGAGGCCGACCTGATGGCAGAGGTCATTAAAGTTCAGGGGAAATACGCATATGCACAGGTATTTGATAGCACTCGCGGACTAAAAGTCGGTATCGACGTTACGTTCGAGGGACATATGCTTGAAGTGACTCTCGGACCTGGCATCCTCTCACGCAACTACGATGGTCTCCAGAACGACCTCGACAAGATGGAGGGAGTTTTTCTTAAAAGAGGCGAATACACCGACCCTCTCGACCGCGAGAAATTATGGGACTATAAGCCATTGGCAAATGTTGGAGACATAGTGACTGCTGCCTCTTGGATAGGAGAGGTCGAGGAAAACCACATGCCTCATCGCATCATGGTTCCCTTCAAGATGACCGATAGCTACACCATCAAGTGTTTAGCCCCTGCTGGCTCATATAAGGTTGACGACCAGATTGCGGTCATTGCCGATAAGGATGGAAATGAATTCCCTATCACGATGGTCCAGAAATGGCCAGTCAAGATGGCTGTTAGAGCCTATAAGGAGAAACCACGTCCATTCAAGCTTCTTGAGACGGGCGTGCGTTGCATGGATACGCTAAACCCCATCACTGAGGGCGGAACAGGATTTATCCCTGGTCCTTTCGGAACAGGAAAAACAGTACTTCAACATGCTATATCTCAACAAGCAGAAGCCGACATAGTGATTATGGCTGCATGTGGCGAACGTGCTAATGAGGTCGTTGAAATCTTCACGGAGTTCCCCGAACTCATTGACCCCCATACAGGCAGAAGTCTGATGGAACGCACCGTCATCATAGCCAACACATCTAATATGCCAGTTGCTGCCCGCGAGGCTTCGGTATATACCGCCATGGCTATTGGTGAATACTATCGCTCTATGGGATTACGAGTTATGCTCATGGCCGACTCAACATCCCGTTGGGCTCAAGCTCTTCGCGAGATGTCAAACCGCTTAGAGGAGTTACCAGGTCAGGATGCATTTCCTATGGACCTCTCAGCCATCGTATCGAACTTCTACTCACGCGCTGGATACGTATACCTTAATAATGGTGCGACAGGTTCTATTACCTTCATCGGAACCGTCTCTCCTGCTGGCGGTAACCTTAAAGAGCCAATGACCGAGTCAACTCGTAAGGCAGCACGTTGCTTCTATGGCCTCTCACAAGCCCGCGCCGACTCCAAGAGATACCCAGCCGTTGACCCTATAGATTCCTACTCAAAGTACCTCGAATATCCTGAGCTCCAGGCTTATTTGAAAGAGAAAGTGGGAGAAGACTGGCTCGAGATGGTCAATGAAGCCAAAGATATGCTCCTTCGCTCAAAAGAGGCTAAAGAGCAAATCAATATCCTCGGCGATGATAGTGTACCGATCGAATTCCACGAACGTTTCTGGCGCGGAGAACTCATCGACTTCGTAATCCTGCAACAGGACGCTTTCGACAAAATTGATGCATCGACACCTATGGAAAGACAGCAATACATGCTCAAGATGGTTATGAACGTTAATCATACTCCAATGAACTTCTCAAACTTCGAAGATGTACAGACTCTCTACAAGAAGATAATCAATCTGTTCAAGCAGATGAATTACACGGAATATATGAGCGATAAATTCAAGAGTTTCGAGAAGCAGATTGACGAATTGGTTAAACAATAGGAGACTATAAAGATGGAAGCTTTTCAGAAAGTTTATACAAAACTGACAAATATTACTAAGGCCACAGTATCGCTCAAAGCCGATGGAGTGGGCGCTGACGAGATGGCTATGGTTGGTGGCAGATTAGCTCAGGTCGTAAAAATCATGGGTAATGATGTCATTCTTCAGGTCTTCACGGGAACTGAAGGAATTGCTACCGACTCCGAAGTGATTTTTCTTGGACGTCCTCCTCAATTAAAGGTCAGCGACCAACTTGCAGGACGTTTCTTCAATGCCTTCGGAAATCCTATTGATGGAGGACCAGAGGTTGATGGTGAGATTCGCGACATCGGCTCGCCTTCTGTAAACCCTGTTCGTCGCAAACAACCATCTGAGCTCATAGCTACAGGTATAGCTGGCATCGACCTCAACAATACCCTCGTGACAGGTCAGAAGATTCCTTTCTTCGCCGATCCTGACCAGCCATACAATCAGGTTATGGCAAACGTAGCCCTGCGTTCCGACGCCGATAAGATTATTCTTGGAGGTATGGGTCTCTCTAATGACGACTACCTCTATTTCAAGAATGTCTTTAATAATGCTGGAGCGACTGACCGCATCGTAAGTTTCGTCAACACAACAGACAATCCTCCAGTTGAACGCCTGCTTGTCCCCGATATGGCTCTTACAGCAGCCGAATATTTCGCTGTCGATAAGCATCAAAAGGTACTTGTTCTCCTGACCGACATGACGCTGTACGCTGATGCGTTGGCAATCGTATCGAACCGTATGGATCAGATTCCGTCAAAGGATTCTATGCCTGGCTCTCTCTACTCGGATCTCTCAAAGATATACGAGAAGGCTGTTCAGTTCCCCGATGGCGGCTCTATCACAATCATCGCAGTGACAACTCTTAACGGAGGAGACATCACTCATGCTATTCCAGACAATACTGGATATATAACCGAGGGACAGCTCTTCCTCCGCCGCGACACTGAGATAGGCAAGGTAATCGTTGACCCGTTTCGCTCGCTGTCGCGCCTGAAACAACTTGTCAGCGGAAAGAAAACACGCAAAGACCATCCACAAGTCATGAATGCAGCCATTCGTCTCTATTCAGATGCAGCCAATGCGCGTACAAAAATGGAGAATGGCTTCGACCTAACCGACTACGATCAGCGTACATTAGCATTCGCCAAGGAGTACTCTAATTATATCCTTGCCATCGATGTCAACGTCGACACAACCGAGATGCTGGATATTACATGGGGTCTCTTTATGAAACACTTCAAAGCTGAAGAGGTTACTATAAAACAGGAATTCATGGACCTATATTGGAAGAAATAACGTTCCATCTCTAAAATGAGTGTTTAATGGCTATTGAATTTCAATATAATAAGACATCTCTGCAAGCCCTCGAGAAGCAACTCAAGGTGCGCCAACGTGCTTTGCCTACACTGAAAAACAAGGAGTCAGCTCTTCGTCTTGAAGTAAAAAAAGCAAAGATCCGTGCTGAAGAACTCGACAACGACCTTGAGCAGCAGATGGCATCATACGATATGATGGCTAAGCTTTGGTGTGAGTTCGATTCCGACCTGGTTGCTATTAAAGATGTCCACCTGACTCGCAGGAAACTGGCGGGTGTCGTAACACCTCATCTTGAAAAGATTGAGTTCGAAGTCAGGGAATTCTCTTTGTTCACCTCTCCCGTATGGATCTCCGATGGCATTGAAATGGTTAAACGACTGGCCACTGTAGCAATAGAACGAGAGGTCTTTATCGAAAAGATGCACCTTTTGGAACATGCAAGAAAAAAGACAACTCAGAAGGTTAATCTCTACGAAAAAGTCCAGATTCCAGGCTATCAAGAGGCCGTTTTGAAAATCAAACGATTCATGGAGGACGAAGAGAATCTCTCAAAGGCGGCACAAAAGATTGTAAAAACAAAGAAAGAGAGGGAGGAGTCGGTATGATTGTCAACATGTTCAAATACTCTTTCGTAATCTTCCATGCCGATTATGAGAGATTCCTATCGGATATCCAGAACCTGGGTGTTCTGCATGTGCTCGCTCGCGAAGGCGACTCTTCTGATGAGACACTACAACTATTGCGTAAATCTCAGGATGTGCGCAAGACAATACAGCAATTAAGTTCTCTCAGCAACGAAAAATCCTCGTCGGATGTTATAATTCCCGATAACGGAGAGGAACTCATTCAACAAATTACGGAGGACACCTCGCGACTTAAAGGGTTGAAAGCAAAACTCCAGGCAGCAGAACGCGACTTGCTTCGTTACGAGCCGTGGGGAGGTAGTGGGTTCGATCCTGATTGTATTGCAGCATTGCAAAAAGCTGGCATTACTGTCACTCTCCTGCAATGTCCAGAACGTAGCTTCAATGAGCAATGGACAAAAGAGGGAGCCGTCGAAATTATTTCCCGCCAGAATGGAGTCGTCTACTTCATAACGCTATCCACTCATTATTTTCCAGCGCCTGATATTGAAGCAGAATCAGTTGAACTCCCTCTGAAGACCCCATCTGAACTGAATGGTGATATTGCTCTTTCTCAGGGCGAAATATTTGATATTAATCAACGTTTAGCAACATACGCAGAACAAGCAAAACCTATCCTTGAGAAATATGCTGATGAACTCGATGGCCATGTACAACTTCTCATCGCCCGACAGAGTACGTCGTCTGTCTCTGCCGACACTCTAAGGGTCATAGAGGGATTTGTTCCATCCGACAATATAGAGGCTATCGATAGGTATATAAGTGACAATAATATTGTCTGTATCAAGAGAGAGACAAATAGCGATGATAAACCTCCTGTCAAACTTTGCAACAATAAGTTTGCACAGCTCTTCGAGCCTATCACGGAGATGTTTTCGCTACCAAACTATAGCGAGATTGACCCGACGCCACTCTTCGCACCGTTCTTTATGCTGTTTTTCGGTCTATGCCTCGGCGATGCTGGATACGGAATACTCGTATTAATAGTCTCCATCTTGGCACGAAGAAAGGTTGGCAAGGGCATGAAGCTATACTGCGACCTGGGCATAGTATTAGGCATAGCAACAATAGTGATTTCGACAATCACAGGAATGCTCTTCGGTATCGACCTCTCCAAAGCATCATGGATTCCATCTTCGTTGCGCTCGCTCTTCATCACCGATAGCAACCTTCAGATTGCCGGTTATTCGCCGATGATGGTTGTAGCAATCTTGCTTGGTCTGATACAGATTCTGTTTGGAATGTGCGTAAATGCTGCAAAGATATCCAAGCAACACGGAAAGAGATACGCCATTTCAACTATCTCTTGGGTGGTTATCCTACCAGTGCTTGCTATCACCTTCGGACTACCAGCTATGGGTGTTGCGCTACCCACATGGATTACATACACCCTCTATGGGGTCATAGGATTTGCTGTGATAGGCATCTTCTTCTTCAACACGCCTAATTCTGGCATTCTGACAAATATCGGGTCTGGTGTGTGGAATACCTACAATATGGCAACCGGTCTTTTGGGCGATACGCTGTCATACATACGATTGTTTGCTCTTGGCCTGACTGGTGGTATCCTCGGCAGTGTATTCAACACAATGGCATTTCAGGCAGGCGAGGGACTCCCCATCGTGGCAAAGATTCTCGTCATCTCGCTGATTCTCATCATCGGTCACTCAATAAATATAGGGCTGTGCTTGATTGGTGCTTTCGTCCACCCTATGCGACTCACCTTTGTTGAGTTTTACAAAAACTCTGGTTTTGAGGGCGGCGGAATAAAATATAATCCACTCAAGAAATAAAATTCAATCTATCACGAAGATAATTAAAAATAAATAATATGGAAGCAATAGTTTTAGCTTATTTAGGTATCGCTCTGATGGTCGGACTATCAGGTATTGGCAGTGCTTATGGTGTGACAATTTGCGGCTCTGCAGCTGTCGGGGCTCTCAAAAAGAACTCATCCGCAACAGGTTCGTACATCGCACTCTCTGCGCTCCCCTCTTCACAGGGTCTATATGGTTTCGTTGGTTTCTTTATGCTGAACGGCTATTGTGTTGAAGGGTTGGGATGGCACTCTGCTGCTGCAATATTCGGAGCTGGTCTCGGACTGGGTCTCGTAGCTCTTTTCTCTGCAATTCGTCAGGCTCAGGTATGTGCTAATGGTATCGCGGCTATCGGTGCTGGACATAACGTATTTGGCACAACGATGGTGCTCGCAGTATTCCCAGAGCTTTATGCCATTCTCGGACTTCTTGTTCTGATTCTTATATCACTGGGCTTATAATTTATTCAGTTTTATTAACATGAGGTTTTGGCAAAAGTCAGAACCTCATCGTTTTTGTTGACGTAAACCCCCAAATGATTCGTTACTTTGTAGTCTGTCTGATAATACTGCTTATGACCACAGCTTGCGACAATGAAAGCAAGCTGCATCTGTCTTCTGTTCTTGATAGCGGGATGATTCTGCAACGTAACTCTAAAAACAATATCTGGGGCTGGGCATCTCCATACTCTAAAATAACCGTATCAACAGATTGGGGAAGTGAGATAACGACATCTGCGCGCTTAGACAGCTCTTGGTCAGTATCTATTGACATTCCTGAAGCAGACCTCGTCAACCACACCATTCGGGTATCTGCAAAAGATACCTCTATTATTCTGAACAATATTCTGTTTGGAGATATATGGTTAGCAGGCGGACAGGACAATATGGAAATTCCGTTGTTTGCATGGCCAGCCGACACTGTTTGTGGAGGACAAGTCACATCTATGACAGATGCTCCCGACTCGATGCTCCGTTTCTTCAATACCGAAAAGGTCTTCTCAATCCACGAAACAAAGAATATTAAAGGAGCCTGGAGTACTGATTCAATCAATACCCGAAGAATCTTCAGCGCAACAGCATACTACTTCGCCCGCAAGCTACGCAAATCTCTGAATATACCCATAGGAATAATTTCTACTGCATGGAGCGGCACTCTGACTGAATCATGGATATCCGCAGACTACCTACCCTCATCTACCGAGCCTAAATATCATAGCTGGCACAAAAGATTAAAAGAGTTTTCTAACGAATGTGACAATTACGAAAAATGGCTTTTATCTCATCCTACAATGCCCATCGCATGGGGACCTAAGGGAGAGGACCCATATACTCTCCTCCACTTCAACGATGAGTATGTCAATAACATATCAGATGACAACAAGAACTCATGGGGCACGATTTCTGTTCCAACGTTTTGGTCTAATACACCCATAGGAGAGATTCAAGGCATCTGCTGGTTCATTAAGGACATCAAGATCCCTTCCGAATGGATAAAAGAGGATTTGACACTACACCTTGGGTCTATTGACGACCGCGATGTCACGTATGTCAATGGCTTTTACATAGGTGATGTACTCGAGTCAGATGGATATGCCAAGCAACGCATATATAGTATTCCCGGTGCCATTATAGCCAATAGTCACTTAACCATAGCAATACAGGTTATTAATACCGATCTGGATGGTGGATTCAGAGGATGTCCAGATGGTCCTATGCGTATAGAGAATAAGAACAATAAATCAATAAGCATCAGCATTGAAGGCGATTGGCACTATCGTATGGCAGCCATCAAATATGGCTATAGAATCTCATATCTTGACCTCTCCAAAGACGAATTGAGTCAATGTCCACGACCAAGTATTCTCTACAACGAATATGCTCCTACTGTCCTTCACAATGCAATCCTGCAACCTCTTTCGCCTTTTAAGATAAAAGGTGTTCTTTGGTTCCAGGGGGGCTCAATACCTTCAGACGCCAAAACAAACTATCTACATAACCGTGCTCTTGTTCATTCTCTTAGAAGCACTTTCGGAGATGGAATCTGTTTCTATCAGGCTCAAATCCCACACTTCCCCTACTGGAAAGAGGTGCTGCACGAGGCAAACAACACTCGTCTCGGACAATTTACATGTCTAATGGATATCCCTAACACGGCGACTATCTCAACCATAGATTTAGGTTCAGAAACAACTATGAAACCTCCCTACAAAAGAGAGTTCGGCGAACGGTTTGCCCTACTCGCCCTTGGTGAGGATTGCGGACCTAAACCTATCAGTATAAGAGTGTCAGATCCCTCTATTGTCATATCATTTGAAAACAAAGAAGGGCTGACTATTGATTATAGCCAACCCAATCTCTTTGAAGTCGCAGGCGAAGATGGTGAATATTTCCCCGCGACAACCTATATCTCTAATCTAAATGAAGTCTACGCCTTTTCCCACTGCGTACCACACCCAATAAGCGTCAGATATGGATATGACAAAAAAACAAAAGGCACACTGACAAATAAATCATCTATTCCTTGCGTTGCATTTGAATTGAAGGTGAAGAAGTGACCATATACACTACTCCACAACTTCTGGATATCCATAACGCAACTCCTTATCGCCCGCTCTCGTCCACTCCTTGACAGCCAGAATACGTCTCACACTATCCTCTATCTGCTGAGGAGAGACCACCCCTTCTGCTACTGCCTTTTCAATAGCCATCACTGCCGATGCTATATCCGTTGAAAACTCAACAACATCATTTCCCGCCATAACAGCAGCAAGCTCCACATTCATACTACCCGCCGCTTTCTTTGCTCCAAGCATATTGACAGCGTCCGTCACAATAAGCCCCTCAAAACCGATGCGTCCTCTCAATATATCAGTGATCATAACTTTCGACATACTGGCAGTCCGTCTCGATGGGTCCAAAGCTGGAACGATGATATGGGCACTCATCACGCCAACACACCCTTTCGATATGGCATTCTTGAACGGACGCATCTCCACATTCTCAATACGCTCTACGGAATGCGACACCACAGGCGATGTCAGATGCGAATCGCTACTCGTATCGCCATGCCCAGGGAAATGCTTTGAGACAGCGGCAATGCCATACGACTGCAAACCCTTTATGAATGCCTCCGACATCCTCTCGACCAATTCGGGAGTATCTCCAAATGATCGCTTCCCAATCACTGGATTCTTAGGATTTGTATTAATATCTACAACTGGAGCAAAATTTATACTCAGTCCACAAGCTCTCATCTGACGCGCACATTGCTCCGCCATGATCCTGACTGCTGCCGTATCGCCCTTTGCTCCATATTCCGAATACTTCGGATTCTTTACTACCCCACTGAATTTCATCCCCAATCCATTCTCAGCATCTGCAGCAAAGAGAAGCGGAACCTTAGCTACTCTCTCTAATCGCTCAACAACCTCTAAGCAACGAGTCGGATTGCTTTTTAAAACAAGAACGCCACCAGCTCCCCACTCCTCAACAGCTTTCGAGATATCGGCAACATTCTTCTCGGTCGGACCCGCCTCTAATGTAACCCATATCATCTGACCTATTCGCTGACGCATATTCATCGTCGAGAGGACGCTGTCAACCCATCTCGTATGCATAGCCGTCTTCCAATCGATAGACCCAACATAAGGCTTATACTCTTTCCTGTCATAGAGCATGTATCTCACCCTCCTCATCTTGTAATGCTCCAGGTCCTCACTCCATGTTCTCCTAATTGAATCTTCTGTTAGCCCCGCCTTCATCTGCTCTCTTAACTTTTTCGTTCCAGCTAAGAGGTCAAAGAATCGTTCATTGCCCCAGAAAGAGCTATCTCCTGTCGCTTTATAAAACTGTAGCAGATACCTCAGTGAAAAACCTTGAAGAGTGCTATCAGACAAATCTATGCCATTGCATTCTAACCCCTTATGCATAGGATCAGATGCTCCTTTTGTGGCACGAGGAGTAAAAGTATAATCAAAATCTTTCATACCTGGCTTGCCTACCATTTCAAACGGCTTATCAGTCCCCCTTCCCACGCTGACATTTGTCCCCTCAAAGAGACATAGAGACGGATAGAGTTCCACTGCATGCTGTGTCCGCAGATTAGGAGATGGCTTATATGGGAAACTAACCATCCAGTCGTGACTATACTCCTTCATGCGTATTACGCGAAGCGGGCATTTAAGATGATTTGCCAGCCATCCCTCACCATTAATCATACACGCCAGTTCACCGCATGTAAGACCATAGAGCACTGGCAATGGGTCGACACCCACAAAGCTGATGCAATCATCCTCCCTAACTGGTCCATCCACAACCCCACCATGAGGATTCGGTCGATCAAGGACTAAGAGCATCGGAAACTCAGCACCATCCTTCATTGTAGCCACTCTCTCCGCTATCGCCTCCATGACATAGTGAAGAGTAGATATATAGGTATAGAATCGTGCGCCCACATCCTGCAAGTCGTAGACTACGACATCCACATCCTTCAAATCATCCTGAGAGGGCTTCTTATGTTTTCCGTAAAGGCTGACAATAGGTACTCCCGTCTTCGTATCTTTCGAGTCCGCTATATTCGCTCCAGCATCTGCATCACCCCTAAAGCCATGTTCAGGGACAAAGACCTTTCGGATGTCGACACCCGACGCAATCAGCGTATCCAACAGATGGACCCCATCTACTGTCGATGTATGGTTCACCACCAATGCCACACGCTTCCCCATGAGACGTGGCAGATAGTCAGAGATTCTCACATCAGCAGGCTCAACATCTCGATAAATAATCTTCTCGTCAACCCTCTCTGCAATACCATCGGCAGCACAACAAAGAGTCCCGAACAATATAAAGAAAAAAGCGGAGAACGATAAAATCGAATACTTGCAGTTTAGACACATGCGAAATTGCTACTTAGAGATTACAAAATAAGGGCTAAAATAGTTAATTTTTCCGTTCGTCAAAAAATAGACACCGTTCGTCAAAAAGTTTTTGCGCAAAATTACGAAACAATTTAATATTGCAATGTGTTTCAGAAACAGAGACACACAATTACACTGCTAACAACTATACTACGAACTGCTTTATGCTACTATGAAACCTACTAAACAAGTTAATACTATTACGAATAATAATAAACTACTACACTGCGATTAAGCGATTGTGAACTATAGAGGATTCTAAATGCTATGAAACAAGCAGCTATGATTGTTTCAGACTTACAGCGAAAGCTGTAGTTTTGAGTTTTTGAGTTTGTTCCTAAAGAGAGGGCGTATCAAAATGCAAATTTTGGTACACCCTCTCTTGGTTTTTTAAGGGATTATGTTAATTGATGATCTCATCTTTTTCCAAACACCAGCTTTGGCAGAAGTGAAATAAAAATACCAAATATCAGATACATCAGCCATAGAGAAAAACTATTGCCCACATCGGGATTCAGCATATACAGCGGCACAGGCTGATGAAACAGACATATAAGAATCAATGAACATATCTTAAAACCAACAAAATGCAACGCCATAATCCAGAAACTATTCCTTCCGAAATATGACAGCACACGTCCTACAATGGTATGCTCAATCTTTGAACCTATAAATGAAAAGAGATAGAATGCCGACACAGCACTAATGACAAGGACCAGGATGTCGGGGAAGTCGTTCGTATTCATGAAACACCCTGAAAAAATCGTGCACAATATCAATAACACAACCAGCGAAACAATCGCAACACGCCAATCGTCCAATCTGACCCTCTTCACCCCATAGCGGAATAAGATTCTACCCACATCAATCAACAGCATTGCAGGAAAGACATTGGAGACTCTTGGAATCATCACGCCATACACACGTGTCAAAATGCTACTGACAAAAGCCAGAACGCATAACACTACGAATTTCCACAAATCGGGAATCTTCATGCGTCCGCATACCCATGTTATAATAGCGTAACCAATGAATGCAAATAATAATACATAGACAAACCACATTGCTCCAAGAATCGGCTCTCTCCCCATACACAGCAACACCTTTCCGATACTTAGTCCCATATCCATAAGACTCCATTCTGAGATTATCTTATTTCCTATTGGGACATCCGTTCTGTACCATCCGAGTTCGATAAACCAATTATGCAGCAACAGAGCAGGGATGTAAAAAAACAACGCAAAGAGATATAGTTGTTTAACCTTCCGCCAACAGAAAGAGAAGAAACCTCTCTGCACCTTACGGTCATCGACAAAGAGTCCGCTGACAAGGAAGAAGAGCGGGACATGCCACATATAAATCAGACTCCTATACGAAGGAAGGCAGTCACACTCAGGCAATTGAACTGAAATATGCCCCATAACAACAGCAATGATTGCAATTCCCTTAACTATATCAACATACCCGACACGCGAACTCACCATGCTACCTCTTCCTGTATTTTTCCACTATCTCCCTGTTCCAAAGCTCACGTTCTCTATCCCTGAACCATCCCCATTTGTTGAAATATTTGATGGCACTGATTATATGTATTAACATCAACCGAAAATCCTTATATGAACCAGAACGATGAGAATGGACTATAGTGACATAGGGCCAAAACATTGTCCTAAATCTCTTGTGCATACGTCGCGTCAGATCCACATCTTCGAGATACATGAAAATTCTTTCATCAAACAATCCCACCTCTGCCAAAGCCGAACTACGGAAAAACATAAATGACCCTTGGTGAAATGGAACATTCATCTCCTTCGTATGGTCAGCAAATTCAAGTAGGAATTTGTAATTGATTTTACGAGTACAGCAACTTGGAAGGAATCGTCTGTAAAACAAATCCATAGGTCGTGGCAACAGACGAACGACATATTGTAGCCTTCCATCTGGATATAAGGTATTAGGAATCAGCTGACCGACATCATAATTCTCATTCATGTATGAGACTATCTTAGAAATGACGTCACTTCCGAAATAGATATCTGGGTTTGCCACTATATGATATTTATATCCACCAGCTAACGACTTTCTGATTGCAATGTTATGAGCAGCCCCATATCCCACATTTCGGTTATTGAAGATATACTCAACACGCTCGTCCTTTGGACAAATACTGCACAACTGATTTGTTTCAGAGTTATCAATGACAAAAACCTTATCGATACCATTAGACAACAAAGAACCCAGACAAGTACGCAACTCATCTGGGATAGTACGATATAAAACTATTGATGCTGAAACGCAATAACTTCTAAAACTATTTGACATCTCGTCTGACAAACGATTAGCCATATACTACTTGAGATATAGATTGGAACTGATTAAAATATAAAAATACTTATTTACGCACAATACAAATCTTCACATTACTCCAAACATTTTCCTTGATTATCGGCAAACCAATCGGCTATAGCCTCCTCCAATGTCCAATTAAACGTATACCCACTATTAACAAATTTCTTACCACTTATATTTGTAGAAATCTGCAACTTCTTGACACGCTCGGGACATATTCCCATCGGACTACCACACGCTTTTGCAATCGCTGAAGATGGTAAAATCACACTATTTGGCACATATGGAACCCAATGAGTTAATCCCGTCACACTCTTGATGGTTTCTACTATCTGCTCTATGGTGTAAGCTGGCTCAAATGTACAGTTGTAAATATCTGATTCAGGCGTCCCATTGTCCTTATAATTGTCCAATCGCCACAGCATGAAACGAACCAATTCCTTTACGTATACGCAAGCCTTTATAGTATCTTTTCTTCCTGGATAAGCGAACGTACGCTTTCTGACCCCCCAATACAAACGTGTAAAATTTCCATTTTCGCCCTTTCCAAACACAACGCCAGGTCGCAAGATAACCAACTGTCTATCAGATGATTTTGCTTTCCATACCATATGTATCTTCTCTGCTACCAGCTTAGAGATGCCGTAAGGGGTATTCGGTGTCGGAAGAGTTGACTCAAATTTTAGTTCCTCTGCTGCTCCGTATGGTGCTATAGAAGATGTGAATACAATTCTCTTTATACCATATCTATCGGCGAACGCACACACATTCTCGGCGCCTCTGATATTTGTTTCAAAGTACTCTACATCTTCATGACCAGGCGTCCTGTGAACTGCTGCTAGGTTGAAAATCACATCGTCAGGAGTCGGTTCGAATGTTACTTCTATAGGCTTTCTTACATCACACGGAATATACTCAGAAACATAAGCTTCACCCTCACATAGAGCAGTACGATAATGACTTATATTTGGAATAGGTTCCCCAGGTTTAAGAATATCAAGACTATAAATCTTACAATCTTTACCCGACTCCCTAATGACCTTTGCCAAGTGAGTCCCTACAAAACCGCTTCCTCCAAAAATAATATAGTTCATATTATCACTCCCTCTCAAAATCTACACCACCGAGGATTTTTCTTCTCAAAAAAGCCCAACCCTTCTTAATCCAATTTTGATTCTCCATGTACGTAACATCCTGCTCGACATAACTGTATCCCTTTGTCAACAGCCATACATCCAATAGTCTTTCACTCAAAAAACCAAAAACTCTCGTATTGTAACTACTGTACGATGATATATCTATTCTCCTCTGAATCTCAAACAATACTTCAAAGAGCCATTCGCAATATTCATCCAAAATATCACTCCTCATAACAAACATATTGAATCTATGGCCTTTTGTACTATTCATTACTTTATCCCACGACTTATGGTATGTCGGATATTTCTCTTTTAACAAATCCTCAGTAACTACCAAGTCGTGAGGATTATGAGCATGCTTATATTGACTCCGAGTCGTCTCTATCCAATAATTTCTCTTCTTTGGCAGTACTATAGGAGCCTTTTCAAGTAATTGAGACCACTCTTTAGAAGTTAGAATGTGATTGCGCTTCTGTTGTATAGTTAATCTTAATCCCGCCGATGTAAAGTATCTCCTATAATGAACGACACCTTTATATTCTGAATCACAGTTCTTCCACAACCAATATAAACCTGTCAACTCACAAAATGAAGAATTTAACACTGAAATGTTGTCACCTGTATTATCTCCAACGTATCCCAATTCGCGTTTACCTTCACTACCAACATGCAAAGGTAAATACGAATTATCATTTGGCATCCAATATGCCTTATGCGTTGCTACGATAATTTTTACATCCATTCTCACCGACCAATATAGGTACAACCAAAAATTTCTTTCAATCTGTCATAAACGAAATATGGAGTGTAGAGCAGGCTAAATTTGAATAGATTAATTAATGCTATTCCATTCAACCCAGACTTTACAGCTCTGTTATATCGCTCTCTATACAATAGCGTTTTATGTAATAAAGTGTATGCCAATGTCATCTTTTCAATGAGCTGCCTATGCTTACACTCAACATATTCAGCAGCTTTAAGCCATTCGTAATATTTATTCGTCAGACGACACTTGTCAAATCTGTCATTTCTATATACAACCAAGTGTTCATCTACAAATAAAATATCCGTTTTCTGCGCTGCCCTTACAATTAATTCATATTCCTGCCAAAAACCTAAATTCTCATCAAAAGTACCTATTTCGTCAACAAGTTCACGTTTTATCATAATGCAACTTGTCGTTGTACATATTGTGACAAATATCCTTTTGCTTAAATTCCCCCTTAATCTTTTATTTAATCTCTTTGCCGAAATAGTGACATTACCATTTTCCTGAACATCTTCTATACACATTCCACAATACACGAAACTGCAGTCACTCGACTCCATCAAAGCTACCTGTCTCTGTATCTTTGTCGGCATCCAATAGTCATCATCATCTAAAAATGCTATATAAATGCCCGTAGAACTACTGATTCCCACATTTCTTGCATGATTTCCTCCCCTTGACTCAGACTGCGAGATATAGACATACTTCACACTATATGCCTCACATACCATGCGCGTATTATCAGTAGAAAAATCATCAACAACAACTATCTCTATGTCTTTATATGTCTGATTTACAACACTTTCTATGGCCCTTCTCAACAATTTGCATCTATTGCGAGTTGTTATAATAACAGAGACTAACCCTTTTGAATCATTCATTTTTCGACAATCTGATGCACAAAGTTACAAAATTGTTTCCAACCATTTGTACAAATAAAGGCGTCTCTTTTCTCAAAATCAATTTCGCTGTAATCTTTCAGCAATAATGCAAGTTCATTGTAATCATTATAAGTATGACATACACCAAAGTCTGACAAATCCCTAAATGCTCCTACATTCGGCCCGACAGCATTGCCATTCATGCAAATTGTATCAATCAATGCTCCAGAACTGGAAACACAGTCTCCTATATATGGAAATAATACGTATTTACAGCAACTTATTCTTTGTGCCAACTCAGAAAATTCAATTTTTCTGTTCTCATAGTGAACTCTGTCATTACATAGTTCTGCTATCTGGTCGGCAAGGGTTCTGTCATGACATATTCCAATAACCAAAACACTAAAATCTGACGACTTTACCACCTCGGATGAGAGAAACTCTCTTACTCCCTTATACGGGAAAATCGTTCCCCATATAAAAATATCATAATTCGGGTAATGAGTTTTTGCAATTCGCTCTGTGACTCTGCTCATATCTATCGGATGACACCTGTAATAAACGCTCTCAGCATGAAGCGAACGAGCGTATTCCTCGGCTAAATGCGAATGCACAATAATGGCTTTAGACTGCTTCAGCAATGACGCATTTATCTTTTTGGACATCCAGTTATCACCCTCATGAGGATGAATATTGTGCAACATCCATACTATCCTTTTCCCTCTTATTACTATTACAAATAATGCCAATTCAGCAAACAGAAACTGCAGGAACGAGAATCTCAGAAAACAAACACTATCCAACCAGTTAACAATAAATACGTCCGCCTTGAATGAATACCACAAAAACCAAAGGCTCTTCATACCCGATGGTTTGTTCTTATCATCCAATACATGATAGTAATCCGCCATTCCGAGTTTGTAATTCTCGGAGTATGGATTTGTATACCCTCCCTTAGGCGCTGATGGATAATAATATAACTTCTTCAAATCAATCAAAAATAGACCTGTATGGGAAAAACAGCGAGTCTGTAATTGTTGAACTATTTCTGCCGAATACACCTAAAGACTGTACAAACCCCAAAGTATAAACCAACAATATAATCAACAAAAAGGCAAGTATATATCTGCTCTTAACTGAACGGGCTACCATTGGAATCAATAAGCATTCCACAAAATACAGATATGTCAATATACGACCAAATATACCATATATTATTAATGATAAGACAACCCCCATAAAATAGATTTTTACTAAAATAAACAGCTTCTTGTAATATTCATCATCCAACCTGTTCAAATATAATCCCAACCTACTGTTGTTACTTCTATTATAAATAATATAACACATCGCCAAGACCAGCACCTTTCTCAAGAAACCAAGACCTACCGAAACGCCATCAAGTCCTTGTGTAAAATAAAAATTTATCCTTCGAATAAAAGGTCCCCCATCATTTACCGTATGTTGTATTACAAAATCTAATAATACGCTTAATATATTAAACTTAGAAAGAATTATAGCAACTACTAAACTAACTATCAGTATCCACTTATTAAGCTTCAGCTTGTCTATCCAATAGATAGGGAATAGTAACAATATCGTTCTATGAAACAATGATCCTATCAACAGGAATATTAAGAACCACCAGAATCGTTTTTCTGCTATATATTTAATTGACAATAAAAAGACAAACAGGGCTATGTGTTGGCGCGCTCCTCCTGACGTCAAAAAGAATAATGAACAATATACAATTAGCGACAGGGCATAGAATCGAGGAGAATACTCATATACACACCATAATAGTATTGAAAGTATAACCAAATAAAAAATCAACAGGAAACCTGTATAACTGAATCCAAGCCCACTTATGAGTTTATTTGCCAAAAAATATCCTATCTCAAAATCATTTTCTATGAACGATGTATTATAAAAAAAATGCTCATATTGCCACCAGTCAGTCCACATATCCCAGCGCAGACCGCCAAACAGAATCAACGTGGAAAATGCAAAGAAACAACACAACCTCCTGACATAGGCATTGCGGAATCCTGCACTCAACAAGCCTAAAGCACAAACAACAGCAAATACTAAGAAATATATCAACATATCAGCGTTGCAACTCTTTCAACACCCCCTTAAGCGCATTTATATATCCTCTTCCATTTGTTAAATCTGGCTCCATATAATTACCTTCTGCCCATTCATTCCACGACTTCAGCATAATAAAAGGATTCTTTTTCCCCTTAACTACCTTGACAACCTTCTCCACCTGTTCTGAAAATAGAGTGGGGGAACTCTTTGAAATCAGATATCCCCTATTACCACTTCGCGGTGTATGATCCCATTGCGGAATTAGAAATGGAATAACTGTTTCTCGTTCGTCAAAACCTTCTCTTACGATATATCTGTTTACCTCTGACATTTTTACAGTCAGCGGATAATTAAAGACTACTCTGAATAATTTCTTAATTGCCTTTAGAACGACACTACTATTCTCATGCCTATACAACACCCGATGACGATGAGCAGGCGTCACTGCATTGAAACCAACTCTTAAATATTCGTCATATCTCGATTCATCATCTGCGTTAGCAACGAAATAAAACCCTGAAGCAATACCATCTTCTTCTATCCACCTGTTCCATAAGCGGATAAAAAGTTCCACATCTTTAAATAAATCGGGTTTATATATCAGAAAAAAAGGCTTTTCATCTACTCTGACATATCTGAGATCTCTCACTAATGTTCGTACATACTCATAATGCTTTCTATAATCAGCCTCTCCTTCATACCTCTGCTCCATCAAAATTCTGTCGCCACTTCCGTCTTTATTCCACTGCTTAGCTTTCCAGGTCTCATTTGCCCAACCTAAACAAAATGGGAAATCAGGATTTCCAGTTGCAGCAACCTCATCAATAATTCCATTCATCAATTGTCTTCCATCGCCACCAAACCAATAGTGCCAATAGCAGAAGGCCTCTATTCCGGCTTCTCTTGCTAACTGCACCTGCTCCTCCCTAACCTGTTTCAATCGCAAATCATAATACCCCAGTTCTGTTGGCACCCTTGGCTGATTATGACCTCGAAACAAAGGCTTAGCCTTTCCGACATTAGTCCATTCTGTAAATCCTCTGCCCCACCATTCATCATTCTCTTTGAACGGATGAAACTGCGGTAAATAATATGCTATTATTCTCGGTTTTGACATATAAACTGAAAATCTTACTACTTAATATTATTCCCCCTCAAACTCATCTACAACCTCTTTTGTCGCATCTAAATATGCCCTCCCCCATTTTATATCCGGCTCCAGATGATTTCCTTCAGCCCATTCGTTCCATGCATTAATAAATATGAAGTTCTCATCCACGCTATAAGGTTTAAACTTCATGAATGTCTTTCTCAACCACTCCTTATACAAGTCTGGGGTGCTATTCTTAAGCATAAAGAACCAACCTTTTCGCCTTGATGAATTATCCCACATTGGCGTAACTGAAGGATATTTCATATCAAGGCTAGTAGTCTGGAGTGCCATAACCCTTGAGTAATCAGAATAGTGGAAATTCATGTTAAAAGGTATACGCTCTCTTGGCATAAACCTATAACAAACCCTGAACAAGAAATTAGAACTTCTAAAATGTAAAAGTTGTTTCCATTTGCTATCATACAGACTTGGGCGACTATGAGGTTGAAAATCAATCGCGCAATCAAATCCTTTGGAAATATAATCCTCATCACTCCTAGTCATGTAACCTAAATATAGTTCCATACCATATTCGGCAGCAACTTCTCTCCACCGTTTTACACAATTCTCTATATTTGGAATTAGAAATGGCTTGTACACCACAAACATAGGTTTATTATTAACTCTTATATACCGTGAATCCTGGAAATAATGTTCACATAAAAAACGCATGTGGTCTATATCATCTTTTGCTGAATATTTCTGCTCAATAAGCATCTTTGTAAATCCCCCGTCCCAATTTCGTGACCAGTTTTCGTTTGCCCAACAAAGCATAAAGGGGAAATCAGGTTTACCAGACTCCAAAATCTTTTCGAGAGGCAACTCCATAAGTTGATGTCCATTAAACCAATAGTGATAATAACAAAAACCATAGATTCCAGCTTCCTTAGCCATATTAGCCTGCATCTCTCGTGACTCGGGAAGTCTTAAATCATAAAAACCTGTCTCTGTTGGCAAGTGCGGTTGATAATGTCCCCTAAATCGAGGTTTAGCCTTTGTCACATTTGTCCACTCTGTAAATCCCTTCCCCCACCATTCATCATTTTCTTTAAATGGGTGGAATTGCGGCAAATTTATTGCTATCAATCTATGTTTCATCCTAACTTACAATTCTAATAATTTTAGCTGGTACACCTCCAACAACTGCCATTGCAGGCACGTCTTTTGTCACTACTGCATTGGAAGCAATGACTGCACCATCTCCTATCGTAACTCCTCGAAGTATTGCAACTCTATCTCCAATCCAAACGTTATTGCCAATTTTAACTGGTTTAGTCATTAATGGACGATGGACAGGAGGAATAGACAATTCCTCAGCAGTTTTGCTATCGCCGTGACTATTATCTGTAATAATAACAAAACGTCCCGTCAATAAATTATCGCCTATTTCTATTCTCTCCACACATGTAATGTGTGTATATTCACCCATATTCACTCCATTTCCAATTGTCAAAGACGGAGTATATGCCTTACCATCAAAGAAATCCCAACACTCTAATATGCAATCCTTATTAATCCGTCCATCACTTCCAATTGTCATGTATTGCGGATTTAAAACTTCACATATCTTCACAAAAGGAATCTTGTCTCCCTTAAATTTCAACCCCTTAGCCAATAATCCCTTATACCACACTCTCAACTCTCCCTTTTTGTACACTTTCACAAAAAAGCGAAAAAGACTATAAAATAGATCAACCAAGAAATACAAAAATTTATTCATAGTTATCTCGCTCCTTGTATTAGACTAATACGATTCTGTTCTAACAAACGGAAATGGAGTCGGTTGTAGAACTCCTGCGAAGTCGTTTTGTGGGAATAATTAAAGTGAGGATGTCGCTTATTTGCTACATATGCGAAACGACGATGAAAATTGCGATGGTCATGGTTTTCATGAAACAAAACAATAGTACTCTCTAATTGCGCCCAGGCATCAGCAGCCGCTCCAATACGGACATCTTTCAGTTCCACAAAAGCCAACGACCTGTCATTATCGTATATAATCATTCCGCCGCATTTGCTTACCATATCTCCCGACTCCCTACGCAAGTCAAAAGCAGGATTATAATCAATCGGAACAAAGCGAAACCATTTATTACTCTTATTCTCTACCTCAGCTACCCAAGATTCTCTATCTTCAGTTGTTGAGTATGCCATACTTCCATCTCTTGAGTCTACCAACCCCGAGATGGTATCATTTCGTTCTGCCTCAACAAAGTTACTTGCATCAAAAAAATTTATTTTTTGCATCTCTCTTCAATGTCCATTAAGGCATTAAACATATCATTTGTCTCCACCAACATCTCGTTTAAACGATTTGAATCGGAGGGCATTCCATCATATTTAGGTAGTGCCGTTATATTTCCATTATTGTCAATCTGGTAGACTATAACATTCTCACCTTCCGTCCATGCTCCATGTGGCACAATTGCATCCACATCTGCACACAACGACTCTTTGGAGGTTCTTGTGGCAACCTGACGAGCTTTTATTGCAAGAGTGAGATAGTCCAATATAAATGGACTATGAGTGGTAATCAAAAGATGACTACCTTCATGCATATTGTTAATTTTGAGAAGTTCAAATAAGACATTCCTCTGCGAAAGGGGATAGAGATTCTGCTCAGGTTCCTCAACTACCGCAAAGAGAACTTTGTTGGAACTGTCATTGACTTTCTCTATTAACATTCTACGCGTTTCAGGTGTGATTGAGTCGTCTTGCAATATCTCCATCACTCGCTTATTAATCACATCACTCTCCTTCAACGAAACAGTTGTTTCCTTATTCCCAATATTTTGAGAGAGAGATTTCAAAACAACAAAAAATGGAGTTACAGATTGTATGCCACTTGACGACTCAGAGAGGTGGATGCGATAGTTGCCATCTTTCTTTGGCTGAATACTTGCAATCTTGTTAGACTTATTATATACCAACTGCACATTCTCTATGGGAAGGTCTAAAGCCTCTTTTTGGTTCTGCAACGCTCTGTAAAAATCTTCTCTTGTCCATGAGAGTGTTGTGGGGAGATTCTTAAGATTCTCCACGTGTTCTATTGAACTAAGCAAATTTCGCTCTGCTGGAATATAAGAAATCTGTGGCCTTTTGTATTGCGATTTGTCTTTATTCTCTATGACCTGAAACTTACTATCCTTATAGATTAGATTGTATGCCGTACCTCGATAATGAATCTCTGTATTAGGAGAGAAGTATTTATGAATATTCTGATTAGAACAATACTTTACAAAACGGTTATACTTTGATATGTATGCAACATTAAAATCACCCCTGACCAAGGCCTTTTCAATCCAAGAAAGTGTTGATAATAGCTTAGCTACGCAACTTTTTCCCGTGCTCTGCGGACCACAAAACACAGTGACAGGAGCTAAAGGCAAAAAACCTTCATTCTCATTATATCCATTTGAGACTGGCCCAAAATTTCGTATTTTAATCTCCATAGTTTTTCTTATCCTCTATTAGCGATTCATAGATGCTATATACTCCCTCTATATTAGCTTCTATTGAAAATCTTTCAGCTGCCTTCTTTTGAATAGCTAATGCTTGTCTTCTATACTCCACTTCATCCAATGAAACAACTGAATTCATGCAATCAACCAATCCTTCAATCGTTTCAAACCTATATCCACCGACCAAATCCAATATCTCCTTCGTTCCTGCAGTATCCCTTCCTATTGGCAAGCAACCGGAGAGGTAGGCCTCCGCCGTCATTCTTCCAAACCCTTCAGAATAAGAACCTACTACGAGTGCCTTAGCTTCTCTCATATAATCGATAACATTACTCTTATATCCTTCCCATCTGATTTTATCAGAACACCCCATCTCATTCGACAATTCTTTTAGCTCATGAATAAAATATTCACTACCAAAACCAAGAATGACCAATTCATAATCGGGATTCGTCCTGACAAAAACCGAAAAAGCTTTTATCACATCCTTGTGTCCTTTTTCTTTATCTATTCTACTTGCACACAAAAAGTATTTTTTCTTCTTAGATTGGTAGTAAGTTTCACTCTTGTGTAATATTCCATTGTACACACAACGGGCATTAGTATTATTTGACAAGCCAAAATAATTTATCAAATCTTGTGTAATAGATATTACATAAGACGATGACTTTAAATGAGACATAAACTTCCGCTTGGATGGATAAATGCTCCATTCAAAGTCTTTATCTTGATACTCACGAATGTGCCACACATGAGGTATATTCATTTTCTTCGATAGTATGGCACCAATATGTATGACCCCGACATTAGTATGGACAATGTCAGGATTTTCTGATTTCAATATACGTTTAATTGTTCTCTTGCCCAAGATTGTTTTCACCCAGAACGACACAAGACGTGCAGGAAAAAACAACTTTCGCCTGCAGGAATTCACTTGTGGCCATACTTGCATAGGTAAGAGGGCTTCGTAATAGCGTATTTGTCTTTGTTCTATATATTTCTCAAAATCTTCACTTACATCTTCTGAGTTTGCTTTAGGCCCAATTATTACAGGTTCAATTCCTTTTTCAATCAAACCAGACAACATATTCATAAAGGAGATTGTTGCCCCCCCCATGATTGTACTATGAAGAATATATAGAACTTTCATCATTAATTGCAGGACTTGGATGTGAATCTACAGTAATTTCTCATATAAGGAATATCGACTAAAGACACTCTTTATCTGCTCATCATTCTTATTCTCTAACACATTAACATTAAACAACCCATCACTTTGCGCTTCACAATTTAACAAGAAACAATCACTCGGCGTATACTTTATACATTTCCTCTTAACTTCACTTCTCAAAGCCATAGCGTTCCACCAAACATCATCTGCAAACTTACAAATATCCAAAAATATATCTTCTCTCAATACTTCATCGTCAAAACAATGAGGAGGAAATATTGTTCCTCCACCAGACGTAAAGAAAACAAAAGTAGTTTGCGAATCATCTTTTGACAAATATTCCCACTCATTATATGGCTTAAGGTTTCCTTGATAGTCAAATGTAATCTTATGCATTCTATGAAAAAATATCGTATCTGGATTTGACACATGACTTACAATCAACGGTTCTAACATATCATAATGGTATATCAAATCATCGTCTACGGTAATTATTGCATCATTTGGAAATTTTCTTAACGACGGTATCAACTTCTTATACGACCTCAAATCCTTACAATACTCTATTTCAAGCCCTCTCTTCTGCAATAATTGCAAATTATTTGGCAATACTTTATCTCTAAGACCTTCATCCAACCACAGAACAATACGATTAGCCTTCATGGTCTGCTCCATTATACTCTCAATAGCAATAGCCACATCATGTAGACGTTTCCCATAAGTAGTAAGCGACACAATAATATTATGATCACAATATTTAGTGTCAGTAGTGCCATTTTCATCGCAATGAAGTATATTCTGCTCTATTTGTAAACGACGATTATCATACTGCACCTCTTTTTGTAGTTTCTCTATTCTACTATTTATCAAGTCCGTCAAGACTCTTTTAAGTTTTTCAATCAAATACATAGTAAACAATATTTATATTTGACAGTTTTTATCTAAGTTTATGACTTTATCCTTTTTTCCCACTTGGTAATATAAAATGTCATCAACAATCTCCAAATACTGATATGTTTTTATTAACTCGTTTTTAAATAATTCCATATCAATTTCTACAGGCGTTATTGCTGAAACGTAGAACATTTGATTCTTTTTTGTACCAAGTGGATATCTTGGAAAAGTAAATGAGGAGTCTTGAGAAACTTCATGTAGGTAATCTATAAATTTCTTCACTTCTAATATTGGCGGCACAACATTATTATTAATTTTTTAGCTATTTCAACAATGTCATTACAAATCTTTTGAATATTATGCTGCTTTTCAACATCTTCTATTTTATTCAATCTACATCTAATACTTTTTAGGTACAATTCAATACCATGAATAGTGTTAAATAAAACTGGGAAAAACCATACGTCTGCTTTATGATCTCTATTTTCATTATCTATAAGACAACTATCGACGATATTAAATGCACACTCTAAATATCCTTCTCCCATCTTTTTAAACAATTCTGAATTGTTACGACAATTCAGACACCAGTTAATACAAGCTGTTTTTGAATACATCTGAGTTACGATTAAAGAACTCTGACACTTTGTTGTCGTTTGCTATTATTGGCTCAAAATCTCTTAATCTTTTCAAAACTCAAATAGCACATGTAATCATCCACAATAAACTTTGATATAAACATTGAAAACCTTTAGATAAAAGCGGTGTAGTAGGTTAAAAAACAATGATTCATAACAAATATCTATCAATAAACAAATTACCCAACCAAAAAGATAGAATTTGCAAGGCTATTACTGAAACAAAAAAATCTGCCTAATATTTAAGAAAAACTTTCAAGCACTATTTGAGAAGTTTAGAAAATCCACTAAACAAAAAATTGATAGTCTTAGCAGGTCTATATTTAAACATCTTCCATACACTTACAATACGTCCTCTTGTATTCGATTTCAAGAACGCTTGCTTATACTCATTGAACAAAGATTCATATACTATCTCTCCATCAAAATACTGACCAAAAACTCTTATTAGTTCCATATTCCAAGATTCAACTATCTTAGCCCACTTCAATTTTGGAGTATATTCAGTTACCCCTTGCATTCCTCTTCTATATACAGAAGAAATATTTGAACAAAAATGCACCTTACCCTTTTTCGCAAGATAACACCACTCCATAGTATCATAACTATACCTACAAGTTTCATGAAATCCCTCAAACGAGATTCTTCTAAATAAAACTCCAGCAGTAGGAAACTTTCTACACTGAACCATATCAGATATTACATAATCCCTATCTTCTGAATTGTTGAAAAAATAACTCTCTCCTGTTATTGTATTAACCACGAGTGCATTGTCTGCTACAAGCGAATACTCCTCATGCGCCTCCAAAAAATCTACCTGCTTTTGCAGCTTAAGAGGATCTGTCCAATAATCGTCTCCTTCACAAATAGCAATATACTTTCCAGCGCAAGCTGCTTCCACAATGCGTATCAAGGAATCATCACCCTTAGAATATTGATTCTCCGTCTCGTATATTGGCTTGATAATATCTGGATATTTCTCTGCATACTCACGTATGATTGCTGCTGAATTATCTGTCGATGCATCATCATGAACAATAGCCTCAAAACGAAAATTCGTCTTTTGCATCACAAAACCATCCAGACACTGCCTCAAGTATGGCTCATGGTTATAGACAGTACATCTTATGCTTACAACTATAGATGAATCCTCTCTTGATTTTATTTCCTGATTCACGTCAAATACTTATATTTATCCTCACTAAACAATCTGAGCACTATTTACTGCACTTTTGCAGGCTTGCCCTATTATCAAAAATACAATTAAAAGCAACACTACAACTCCACCTTCCAGCGTCCACCATTGTCTGGTCCTTCGCGATGAATGACTCCATCCTCACGAAGTCTTCTAACTTGTTTCGCTACCGCTTGTCGACTTATGCCCAACAAGTTAGCTATTTGAGCAGTAGTTATGCTACTATTCTCCACCATCAACTCCACTATCAGCTAACGATTTTTCTGTAAACCTTTCTGTAAACCTTTATAGTTTACATTCCGCAGAGTTGTAAAGAAGGTATTATCATTTGTTATCTGACCAACGCGTATAAATCCACTTCATATAGTACTTCTCAAGGAAGATACGTCTGAAATAATCTATAAGTGTACAAATACCAAACACAACGACAGGCGTAGCGATAGAAACTATCACAAGACTATATAGTCCAGACGGCAAATAAGAAGAGTAACTTGCGTTACCCTCATACAATAACGGCACTTGGATTATATCTTGCCATAACCATTTTCGCATTGATGCACAATTTGCGTGAATCAATAGAACGCCAAAAGTTCCAGCAGAGATTGTATTTATTACACGACTTTTGAAAACACGGGAATTCTTTGCTATTAGAAATGCACTCGTTCCCACTACAAAGGGTAATATTTTATGAGAGTCCTGTACATACAAATATGGGACGTTCCCAGAATAAAATATGTTATATAAAACACTCAATACAGCCATCACAACTGATACTACAAAAATGACTATAGATAAGCTAAGACTCTGAGTAAATTTATTTGGGAACAGTCTAATATAAGATGCAGTAAAATACAATACTGCGTACCATAATGGCTCGAGAAATACATTCGCATAAAAAAGAGTTCCACAAACCGATATAACAAAGAGGACTCCAAAAAGGAAGAACCTAAACTCTCGCTCAGTTAATGCATGAATGAGCTTATTATATATTGGGACAAAAGCATAAAACGCTAAAAAACTTGGCGTGAAACCATTACCAACATTATAGAAAGGGAAAAGCAATTCTTTAACACACAGCTTCAATGTCATAGTCTCATAGCCTGTTGCTACGAATATGAACTTAATGAGAATAATATAAAAATAGGCTTCTGCTAATAACTTCACATATCGTTGCCAAGTCAGTCTTGTGGTACATAAGTAATACCCCGATATCAATATAAAGCTATTGATAGCCGTTTTCCCCCACATCCCCCACAATTGCAAAAATACAGACCCCGCAGTAGGACCTGTATTATCAAACAGAGTGAAAACCGTCGAATTAACAACGTAGTGATGAGCAATAATGGCCAACATAGCTATTATTCTCAACAACTCTATATTACTATCTCTTACTTTTTGCGTATTCACTATGTAATAATGCTAAGATTAAACAACCTGCGTATGGGTGATGGCTTTATTGCTTGTGCTATCTCTGATATTTGTTTCATTCCTTTCTTATTTTACCACACATCGCAAAACTCGTTCTATGTCCTCATCGCTCAACGCATGATGCATCGGCAGACAGATAACACTATTTGCCATTTTGTGAGCATTGGGCAAATTGGCAGGAGAGGCACTCTCTAAGCCTCTATATGTCGAAAACTCACTGATGAGCGGATAGAAATACCTGCGACCCAAGACATTCTCGGATTTCATCTTTTCATACAACTCATCCCTCTTCATTCCATACTTCTCTGAATCGACAAAGATGGGGAAATATGAATAGTTGTGTTTCACCCCTGGCATATCATCAAAGAACGAAATACCCTCAACTGAACGTAAGGCATTACGATATTTCACAGCAACCTGATGTCGAGCCTCTATCGCTTCGTCTACCTGCTTTAGATTCAATAGCCCATAGGCTGCCCTCATCTCATCCATCTTAGAGTTGATTCCTGGTGCAATGACGGATGTCTCCCCAACAAAACCGAAATTCTTAAGCTGATCTATCCGCTGCTTCGTCTGCTCGTCATGCATCACCATCGCACCTCCCTCAATGGTATTGTAAACCTTCGTTGCATGGAATGACAATGTAGATATGTCGCCAGCATTGAGAATTGACTTACCATTCACCTCCACACCAAAGGCATGAGCCGCATCATATATCACCTTTAAACCATACCGATCTGCTATCTCCTGGATTCCCTTTGTATCACATGGCTTACCATAGACATGAACAGGCATAATACCCGTAGTCCTCGATGTAATAGCAGCCTCTATTTTATCTGGGGCTATGTTTCCTGTGAATGGGTCTATATCAACAAAAACAGGCTTGATACCATTCCACCATAATGAGTGTGTAGTTGCAACGAATGAATATGGTGTCGTAATCACCTCTCCCGTTATCCTTAACGCTTGAAGCGCTGTTATCAGAGGTAATGTACCATTTGTAAAGAGACTGACAAACGGAACCTTCAAGTATTCAGCAAGAGCCTTCTCTAATCTTTTGTGAAACTGTCCGTTATTCGTAATCCATTTACTCTCATATATCTCCTTTATCATCTCATTGAACTCCTCTAATGGAGGCAACAAAGGAGATGTTACAGTAATGAGGTTATTATCCATATCGACTATCTCTTTTTTACTATATCAAGAAGTTCATCTAACTCCGGAAACTTAAGAACTAAGCTCACCCCCACATACAGAAGCATACCCAAAGGAATCCCGACGCACAATTTAACTATGTCACTATCTATAAAACAGAATAATCCCAACAATAGTCCCCACACTACAAGTGACAACAACAAGATGTGCGCTATATCTTTCATCTGCACCAAAAATCCACAATCTATCAATTTCCCTGTATAGTATGTATTTATTATCAGACTGATTAGCGAACTAACTATTCCAGCGTAACACATAGCCTCGATTCCTAATGGCACTGATATGCACAAGACTATGACGCCCATAATTTTCTTTATAATCTCAAGACGCAGGAAAAGGTCGCTTCGACCCTTAACTTGCAAGAGATTAAGGTTAATGGACTGCATAGGATACCACATCATACTGAAACATATTATCGTCAAAAGAACTGAACAATATGCCCATTTTTCTCCAATCAAGATATTTATCATTGGGGCAGAACAAGCTGACAAACCAAGCATAAGCGGAAAAATAACGAAGACTGATGTCCTGATAAATCGTCTGTAGATAAGAGGCAACCTCTCAGGATCGTCTTGAATCCTACACAAAATAGGATATGTTACTCTTTGCAGTATGGCTGTTACGTTGCTTGAGGGAAATTCTGAAAAATGATGCGCCCTTGAATAGTAACCTAAAATTTCAGCACTATATACCTTACCGACTACCAATGGATATATACCAGACCACGTTTTGTCAAGCAAACTCGAAAGGAGCAACTTCGATCCAAAACCAAATAACTCCTTAAATGACTGCCATGAATACTCTAAGGTCGGTCGCCATCTACATAAAATCCAGATTATTACGGAACTAATGATAGCATTTGCTATTTGTTGCCATACTAACGACCAGACGCCACACCCTCTGTATGCCAGAAAAATTCCTAAGGAACCTGATAAGATAGCACCGATTAAAGAAGCCTTTGTTTGCGTCTTAAAATCTGTATCTGCTGTCAGAATCGCCCTCGGCACCAATACAAATGAATTAATAACCAATGATAATCCGACAACCCGCATCAAATCGCTCAACAAAGGCTGTTCGTAAAAATCTGCGATAAATGGTGATGCAACCCATAAGAGGATATACAACAATAATGACAAGACAACATTAAAATAAAATACAGTGGAATTGTCAAGTTGTGTTCTATTCTGTTTTCTAATCAGAGCTGATGTAAAACCAGCATCAATAAAGACATAGGATACAGTTATGAAAATTGTCAACATTCCTAACAATCCGTAATCAGCAGGCAAAAGCAATCGTGCCATGACTAACATTACGAAGAACTGGACTCCCTGCACACTAAAGCGCTCTACTGCACTCCATACAACTCCTCTTACTGTATCTCTCTTTAACGAATCTGCCATAATTCTTCTATATCGAGTTACATCTCGTCTGCTTGCAACTTTTCAATTCTTCCACCTATTCCGCCAGCTCCCACGCTACTAACATGCGAGTCTTTTTATTAAAGACGATACTGACGGCGTGCACCTCGTCACTTTCGTTTCGATATCTATCGGTATAATGCTTATCTATAATCTGCTTGGTTGCTTCTGAAAGTAGTCGTTTTACAGCACTCTCATCATCTCGCTCTTCAACACACTTTACTTCAAAGACAACAGCTAATCGGCGGGTCTGCGCTACGATGTCTGTTCGCATACTTGCCTGCTGCACTTCACACTGATTGGGAATCCCAAATAGACAAAAGAGTGTTCTCAACTGATTTCTGAAATAACCCTCTCCTATCTCGCCTGCATTCTCATATGGTATGCCCGAGAAGAAACGCTCCACGATGGTCATGAATAGTTCTACATCATTTTCATTCAAGGCATCCCGCATTTTTATAATCAACGGCTCATACTCCGATGCAGTATAATTCGTGGTCAGTCCTACTATATTGGAATACCATACATCACGTATCTCTTTATTGGGAAAGTCATAACGAACTTCATTCATTTCATCTCCAGCATTCCGCCATTCTGCAATAGTCAGATAACCTGTCTGTATGGCTAAATCCTCTACAGAGACATTCTCTATATCATATTTGTCTGACTCTTTATCAGGGACCCAATTTATAGCGAAATCCTGCAACTTGAATGGAGTGTTCTTTACTTTGTCAACCAGCATCCTTGTGGTCCCTGTCGATATCCAATAGTTATCAAATCGTTGATTATTGAAAAAATTACCTATCGAAACTGGATTATAGACACTTTCAGTATTTGCCAGAAAACGCATACCATTGTACCATAACTTGATTTTTGAAAGCAGTCGCTCCTGCTCATAACCAAATTGTTCTGATACTATATCAATATACTCTTTAAAACTACTCCTCAGCTCCTCTTCAGTATACCCTACTATTGATGAATACTCCGCTTTTCTAGATATATCTGTCGGATTATTAGAGCCTGAAAATAAAGAGACATGAGCGAACTTTGTGACTCCCGTTATGAATACAAATCTCTCTTTCTCATTCGCCGATTTCAACTCCTGAAAGAAGGTCGACATCATTCGAACCGTTTCTTGTTGATATGGCTGAAATGCCGAGTCTAATATCGGCTTATCGTACTCATCTATTAAAATTACGACTCTCTTTCCATACTTCTCATACGCCTGATTTATCAACACTTTCAGCATCTGGTCAGGCGATTCTTTCTCTATCTCTATCCCGAGTTCCCTCCCCGCATAATATACTTCGGATGACATCTTCTCTCTTATCTTCTCTATCCCCTCAAGCGACGAACCTCTTGCCAAATCCAGATGTATCACTGGGTACTGCTCCCAATCGTCAGAAATGGCTTTATCTATCTGCAATCCTCGGAAAAGGTTTCTCTTCCCTTGAAAGTATGCCTTTATGGTTGACAATAGCAAACTCTTTCCGAACCTGCGCGGACGTGACAGAAAATATGATGTAGAGGACGACGCGACCATCCGTGCTACATACCCCGTCTTGTCGATATACAAGGCGTTTCGCTCTCTTAAAATCTCAAAGGTAAATATGTCGGTCGATATCTCTTGCATAATATCACTCACACCTCGACGGCAAGCGCACGCTCCACAACGGGTGCCATATCGTAATACTTATAGTCGGCTAAGCGACCTCCGAAGATAACGTTTTGCTCTCTTCTCGTCAATGCTCTATACTGGGCTGCCAAGGCATTGTTTAATTCGTCATTGACAGGGTAATAGGGCTCCATACCAGGTTTCCACTCTGCTGAATACTCCTTACTGATTACGGTGCGCGGACATGCGTCTACTTCTGCACCAAACATCTCGAAATGCTTATGCTCGATAATGCGTGTGTATGGAATAGCCACATCGGTGTAGTTTACCACTGCATTACCCTGATAGTTCGATGTATTCTCTATGGTTGTCTCAAACGAGACTGTCCTGTACTGAAGCTTTCCGTATCTATAGTCATAATACTCATCAATCGGTCCGGTATAAACCACTTTTTCTGCCAACGACTCCAGCTCGGCCCTGTCAGCAAAGTAGTCGGTATTCAATCGCACTTCAACACCTTCAAGCAATCCTTCTATCAGTTTGTTATAACCCCCTATTGGAATCCCCTGATACTTATCGTTGAAGTAATTATTGTCGAATACCATTCTGACAGGGAGTCGCTTAATGATAAATGCTGGAAGGTCCTTACACTCCCGCCCCCATTGCTTTTGGGTATATCCCTTTATCAATACCTCGTAGATATCTTTACCTATGAGCAATTGTGCCTGCTCCTCAAGATTCTGAGGCTCACGTTCATTCAGCATCCTGCGCACCTCAGCACGTTGCTCCTCCAGCTTAGCCTGTGCCTCTGCTGGTGTCGTCACGCCCCACATCTGGTTGAAGGTATTCATATTGAACGGCAAATTATAGAGCGTTCCCCTGTAATTTGCAACGGGCGAATTGGTATAACGATTAAACTCGACTATCTTGTTGACAAAATCCCAAACCTCCTTGTTCGACGTATGAAAAATATGTGCTCCATACTTATGAACATTGATTCCCTCGATACTCTCGCAATAGAGATTTCCTCCCTTATGCGGACGCTTATCGATGACGAGACATCTCTTGCCTGCCTGCCGCGCCCTATAGGCAAAAACAGAACCAAACAACCCAGCCCCAACTATCAGATAATCGTATTTAATCACTATTTCTTATCGTCTATTTCACAATACCCTTCTCGAGGTACTCCGCCAGATTCATCTTGACGGTCTCCGACGCACGCTCTACAGCAACCTTCGCCATATCGTTCTCGACCATTAACTTGACAAGTTCTTCGAAGGATGTCTTTGATGGATTCCAGCCAAGCTTAGCCTTGGCCTTTGTCGGATCACCCCATAGATTAACGACATCGGTAGGACGGTAAAAATCCTCTGACACCTCAACCAGACATTTGCCCGTCTTCTTGTCGTAACCCTTCTCTTCCATTCCTTTGCCCTTGAACTCAAGCTCAATACCAGCATACCTGAATGCCAGTTCTGTGAATTCACGCACCGAATGCTGGACTCCTGTAGCAATCACGAAATCCTCTGGTTTCTCCTGCTGGAGGATGAGCCACATACACTCGACATAGTCCTTAGCATAACCCCAGTCGCGAAGCGAATCAAGATTGCCAAGATAGAGTTTTTCCTGTTTTCCTTGCGCTATACGAGCTGCCGCAAGTGTTATCTTACGTGTCACAAAGGTCTCCCCGCGGCGCTCCGACTCGTGATTGAACAAAATGCCCGAGCAGCAATACATGTTATAAGCCTCACGATACTCCTTAACAATCCAAAAGCCATAGAGCTTAGCCACTGCGTAGGGCGAATAGGGGTGGAATGGTGTATTCTCATTCTGTGGAACCTCCTCCACTTTTCCATAGAGCTCCGATGTCGAAGCCTGATAGATGCGGCATGTCTTCTCCAAGCCACATGCCCTCACAGCCTCAAGAACACGAAGAACTCCCGAAGCATCCACATCGGCTGTAAACTCAGGTGAGTCGAACGACACCTGAACATGACTCTGTGCTGCAAGATTATATATCTCTGTTGGTCGGACTTTACTTACAACCTTTACCAATGACATCGAGTCGCCAAGGTCACCAAAATGAAGATGAAAGCCTGGCTTTCCTTCAAGATGAGCTATTCGCTCACGGAAATCTACCGAAGAACGACGGATAATGCCATGAACCTCATATCCCTTCGCAAGAAGAAACTCACTCAGGTATGAACCATCCTGACCTGTTACTCCTGTTATTAATGCTACTTTACTCATAAAATATACTTTTTAAGGGGTTATATAAGTACTCCTTAATTATTTCTCACAAATTTCGACAATAACAAATTCCTAACCATCTGCCTCTCCGAGTTACTCATTCCTAAAAGAGCTACTACGATTAATGTCGAAACAAATGTTCCTACGATAATACTAAAAAAATGATACCAATACTGGTCAACTGTAATATTTATGATAATTGGTATCAGCAGAGATACGACTGTGACTAAAAGCACTGGCGATATCACCTCCCTACAATAGTCCCGCAGAGGGAACGACACTCTCTTCTTTAAATAGAGACATCTGGTAACGAATGCCACCACATTCAACAGAACTCTAACTATCCAAACTGAATAGACACTCCACCCGCAACATAGCACTAAATAACCCAAGGGAAAATTCAGCACCACACACAATGCTATGAGAATCTGGTAAACCTTTATGTCGCCTGTTGCCTGAACAGCCATCCACATCGGTGCCGACAACGCCTCGATTAGGAGAAAGCCAAACATCAGCTGACAGAAACCTGCTGTGTACATCGGGACTTCCTCTAACCATATATCAAGCACTTGTTGCATCGAAAACATTACCGGCAATGACAATATCAACAGCAGGAAATATGAATACTTAGATGTCTTGAAAATCAAATCATTAAATCTGTCAATCTCCCTAACGGCGTAGCTCTTGACAATCTGCGGATTAAAAGCTACCTGAAAGTTGCTAATGAAAGCATATACATTCGTCGTCACCTGATTTGCAATACTGACAGCCGCATTGAGAGTTACACCATAGAAGATATTGAGAAGGATATTAATACCTTTTTGAGCCAACATATTCGCAGAACTTCCCAAGAGTGACCAGGAGGAGAAACTGAACAACTTGCGAAAAATCCCCATGTCCCAGATTAAGTGGTACTCCGAAACTGCGAAATGGCACCTGTTATAGATAAAAATAATTAAGTTATTAATCAGCGGGACAAGTGTATAGAGCAATGCATATAAAATCAACTTATCGTAAGTCGTACCCGAGATAAGATATACGACAAGCAACTTCTCGACCGCCTCTAATACACCGATGTAGGCATGAATTGACAACCTTTCATATGCCACTAAAAGGGCAGTATGCGAAATCCTCAACAGTGTTATGACGAAGGCTACAACCGCAAACTGGTAACACCAATTGGCAGCAACCATCCTCTCTGATGGTATATTGAGTTTTGTATTTACAAACCATAAGCCAACTGTCTCTGCCAAGATAATTAGGATGACTGACAATATCGCATAAGTGTTCATACTCATGCAAAATATCCTATTTGTCAGTTTGTCATCTTTAAGCCCTATCGAATAGTTGAGAAAACGTTGCGTTGCCTGAACCATCGCGGTACTGATGAATCCAAACAGCAATACAGCATCAGCAACCAGGTTGTACGTGCCATAGTCCGACTCCCCCAATACCCGCAAAACAACCCTCGCAGTGTAGAGCGAAACGAGAACAATCAATATCATGCGCATGTAAAGAAACATCGTGTTCTTTGCAATACGCCTATTGCCTGTCGTCACGCTTTGAGGTATACTATCCACGTATTCAGAATGAATTATCCAAAGAATAAGATGTCACATCAGTGCAATTCTCTATCTCCCCTCATCTTCATTAAAACACTGAAAACAAAGGTATTACACATTCCTCAACAAAAAGTAAAACATTCTCTCCCCATGGTTAATTGCACGTCTAAACAATTCACACCATACGTCTCCCCTACTAATAACAAGCTTCTCCGAAACTTTCTTCCAACACTTATACTATGTACAAAGGTACAGAGTTAACGCAACATAACATAATATTGCGTCATTTTTTTTCTAAGAACAAAAGAAATCACTTTGAAGCATAATAACGAGTCACAATATTGTGAACTGGGTACCATGCCGAAAGAAATCCAACTACCACAACAGTCAGAAAAACAATCAATATATCTGTTGTTAACAATTTCACTGGATAGGATTCCAAAATGTACGACTCTGCATTCTGAAAATTAATAATACCAAAGTATTGCTGAGCAAGGACCAGACAAACTCCGAGGACGAGTCCGACCAACGCTCCACCGACAGAGACGAGTAGACCTTCAAAAAGAAATACTCGCGTGACCAATCCTTTTGGAGCACCCATGGCCTTGAGGATGTATATGCTCTCCTTCTTCTCGAAGATAAGCATCGACAGCGACCCTATGATATTGAATGCTGCTATGGCCAGTATGAACAAGAGTATCAGGTAGGCCATAAACTTCTCTACCTCCATCATCTTAAAGAACGACGAGTGCTGCTCCCATCGGTTCTTCACCACCAACTCGGCTCCGAGCGCCCTCTGAATCTTCTCTTTCACCTCTTCTGAGTCGACACCCTCCTTTAGTTTTATCCCGATTCCCGACACCTCATCGTCTCCACGCGTAAACATTCGACGGGCAATCGAGAGCGATACTATCGTATACTGGCTGTCATACTCCATCTGCTGCACTGCAAAGAGTGCCCTTAAGGTGGCTGATGTCTTTATAAACGACTTATCTGGGTCGGTCATATTTATATTACCTAACCGCTTAGGCGCATATATCATCAACTGGTTTGCAAGGGCATCTGGTGCCACGCCAAGTTGTTGCGCCAAGACATACCCCATGACACACGATGTCTCTTCTTCGCCATTCATGTCGGGATAGACCCCAGCAACAATGATACTGTCGACCGAAGCGACACGTGAGAAATGTGAATCGACACCTATCACCAGCGATGGCATCTGACGGTTACCAAATCGCAAGAGAGCATTATCTGCCAGAAAACAAGCGATACAATCGACACCCTCCGTCGACCGCATGACGTTGAGCAGCGAATCGGACGCCACAAAGCTCTTCCCCTCAACAACCTCCACCTTAAGGTCAGGGTCAAAATTACTATATAGCGAACCTATAAATGAATGAAGGCCATTGAAAACACTGAGCACAATCAGTAATGCCGCAGCTCCGACAAGAACTCCCATCAATGAAATCCACGATATCACATTGATGATATTTTGCGATTTCTTTGCAAACAGATACCGTCTCGCTATCTTGAACTCTAAGAGCTGCATATTGGCTTACTCTTTGAAGGCCCTAACAATCAAACCTGTCCCCGCTCCATGCTCCTTATACAAATCAATCATATTCAGAACCAGACACCATGGGAACAATACAAGATAGTATAGAGGCAATATCACAAAGAACGCTTTACTTAAACCGAGCATCTGAATAGGCCACTTCATCGACATCACCCATGACAGATGTCCAGCCGTTCCATAGGAATATCTAACATCAACACCACTGAAACCTGCTCTTTGAAGTTTTTCTCTGATATCCTGTGCATTATATCCATCTCTAACATGCTCGTCAATGAAGCCATGCATCGCCCCCTCTTCGTGCTCGTCGGCATCAGACCCTCCAAGATCGGAAGGTGTCGAGATGAGTAGCATACCACCCTTGCGCATCGAGTGATAGAAATTATTAAAGACCAGTTCGTCCTCCAGAATATGTTCCATGACATCAATAGATAGAATCAGGTCGTAGGTCGATTCTTTGATGTACTTAGTCAAATCCTGTACTTCAAACCTGACTCTTTGCGAGAAACCTAACTTTTGGAAAAAGTCATTACAATCCCGCACCTGCTCTTCTTTGACATCTACTCCATCGACGCACACAGAGCTGGACAGCTGCGCCATGCGATAGGTATACTGGCCGAAACCGCTTCCTGCGTCGAGAGCTATCAACTGTCCCTCTTCTCTTTGCCCATACCACTCCTTAAGAGCCTTTCGTATATGCCACGAGCGAAGCAACAGTAAATCGAGCATCTTATAGAAGAGTACTCTCAGCCATATCGTTCTACTAAATAGACCACCAAGCGTTTTTTTTATTGGATCGTACTGCACAGCAACCGTTTAATAAATATAGACTCTGTTTACTCCTGCTTATCTTCGCTCAGGAGTTTATCAATATTCTCGAGATAATCAAGACTATCATCAATGAAGAACAGTGGCTCAGGTATTATACGCAACTGCTTTCCACAACGCGATCCGATGCCATAGCGGATACGTCCCACATTCTCTCGCAGATTAGTCAGAACAGCCTGTGTCTTCTCGGTTGGGAATACCGAAATATAAAACTTAACCTGACTTAGGTCGCTCGAGACACGGGCAATTGTTATACTCAGCAATGTCCCTAATGTCAACTCACGCAACTCCTGTTGAAACATCTCTGCAGTCTCTTTCTGCAACAGACGCGATATTTTTTTCTGTCTTGTCGATTCCATATCTATCTTTGGGCTTCGTATAGCCCACGTTTTAAAGTTAAACCATTGCAATTCCTTTTCAACACCTCTTCAGATTCTTTAAAGAGCAATTAACGGAATCACATTAATCTGTATTCTGACTAATTTTCTACTCCACCGTCACGCTCTTAGCCAGGTTTCGAGGCTGATCCACATTACAACCACGCATGACAGCAACGTAATAGCTGAAGAGCTGCAACGGCACGACAGCCAGCAGAGGCGTGAATGGCTCGTCCACCTGCGGTATCTCAATCACGTAATCAGCCATTTTACGAATCACCGTATCGCCGGAAGTCACCACAGCAATAACCTGACCCTGACGGGCTTTCACCTCCTGAATGTTATTGACAACCTTCTCGTAATACTTATCTTTTGTTGCCAGTACAAAGACCGGCATCAGATTATCAATAAGGGCAATCGGACCGTGCTTCATCTCTGCTGCTGGGTAACCCTCGGCATGAATATAAGATATCTCCTTAAGCTTCAAAGCACCTTCGAGAGCTACGGGATATAGAACACCTCTTCCGAGATAAAGAGCATTCGTTGCCCCCTTGTAACGCTCAGCAATCTCCCTGACTTTCTCCTCATCAGCAAGTATTCGGGATATTGTTGCAGGCACCGTCGCTAAGTCCTCGATAAGCGAGTTATATAGCTCCTCACTGATCTCACCACGTTTCTTTCCCAACAGGAGTGCCATCATAGTCAAGACAACCGTCTGAGCTGTAAAGGCCTTGGTACTTGCGACACCTATCTCGGGACCAGCATGAGTGTATATGCCGGCATCTGTCTCGCGCGGTATGCTGGATCCAACTACATTGCAGATGCCCAATATCAGGGCTCCCTTCTGCTTCGCCATGCGTATCGCTGCCAGCGTATCAGCGGTCTCGCCACTCTGACTGATTGCTATAATGACATCTTCCGAGGTGATGACAGGATTTCGGTAACGGAACTCCGAAGCATACTCGACCTCCACATTTATGCGTGCATACTCCTCTATCAGGTACTCCCCGACAAGACCTGCATAGTATGATGTGCCACATGCAACAATTATGATTCGACGCGCCCGTGCAAGACGTGGCAGGACATCTGAGATGCCACCTAAGAATATCTGATGTTGGTCCGCCAATAATCTACCTCTGAAGGTATCGGCAATGGTGTTAGGCTGTTCATGAATCTCTTTCAGCATGTAATGGGGGAAACTTCCCTTATCAATGTTGTCGAGCTTCATATCAACTGTCGTGACGTCTATCTTCTTATCTACCTCCTCATAGATATTTGTCAGTCGTATACCTTTGGGCGTTGCAACGACAAGCTCCTCATCATTGATATAGAGCATCTTGTCGGTGTATTCAACTATCGGTGTTGCATCCGACGCCAAGAAATATTCACCATTGCCCATGCCAAGAACCAATGGCGACCCCTTACGCGTTCCGAAGAGTTTCTCTGGTTCATCAGTACATATTATGGCAAGTCCGTAAGCTCCAACAACTTTCTGTAGGGCTGTCCTGATTGCACTCTCAGCATCGCACTGAGCTGACATATATATATCCTCTATGAGATTGGCAAGAACCTCTGTATCTGTCTGACTCTCAAATTTATAACCCTTCTCAACAAGGAGCGTCCTGATATGCGAATAATTCTCTATGATACCATTATGCACTACGACGAACTTTCCGTTCATCGAACGATGAGGATGGGCATTTACGTCGTTCGGCACTCCATGCGTTGCCCAACGCGTATGTCCAATGCCAATCGAACCTGATATATTCTTGCCTTTTACTATTTGTTCAAGATCGCGAACCTTACCCCGACACTTATGAATAAACGCCTTTCCATTATCCACCAGTGCAATGCCTGCCGAATCGTATCCTCTATACTCAAGTCGTTGTAACCCCTTAATCAATATCGGGTATGCCGTACGGCTTCCTATGTATCCTACTATTCCACACATGGAACTTACCAATTTCTAAATTTAAAGCACATCAATGCCAATATTTTGGCAAAGTTACTATTTAGAGAATACAAAAACAAACTTGGCTATGTTTTCCCCATTGCAACAATTCAGTGCGCAAAGACGTAACAATGGATATAAGCAGAGAAAAAAAACTCTGCAAGAAATATCACATCTCAAGCAGAGCATACATTTACCAACCTAATAAAAAAATTACCAGTGAACCAGCTGGGGCTCGAACCCAGGACCCCAACATTAAAAGTGTTGTGCTCTACCTG
>JABUTU010000052.1 GCA_021443545.1 Marinilabiliaceae bacterium
TGGTTAGAGCGAATGACTGTTAATCATTAGGTCCTTGGTTCGAGCCCAAGAAGAAGAGCAACAGAGGTGCACCAGATTCGTTTGGTGCATTTTTTTTTCTACCTACCGATGTGTCATTTTTCGCTTTCTCATTTGTAGATTATTCAAAAATTGTTTTTCTTTGCCTCAATAAACAAGTATGTACTGTAAATTTCAATAATACTATGGCAGAGATTATAACAAAACAATTCCAATACTCGGGTAACGATGACTTTGACACCCCTGTTGATAGTCAGTTAAATGACTATATGGTTGCTGAAAATATCAGCGAAAGCGATATCGTTGACATCAAATATGAGGGCCATTCGGTATTGGGCGTTAGCAATTACTCTGCACTCTTAGTGTACAGAAAAAAATAATCAAGAAGAAGACGAAATGAAACATATCCCCGCAATTAATCATTGCGGGTTTGTTTTGTAACAGTATCCAAAATGAAACTTTTTCCAGATTTACGTAAAAACTATACCAAAGATCGGTTATCGGCAAGAGATGCTCAACGCTTAGCTGATTTCATATCATTCGGTCCAGGTATATTTCAGACATCGCGTCTGATGCTTAAGTTCGGTATTCTTGATCTCTTGCGCAATAGCGAAAAAGGTCTGACTCAGAAAGAGATTGCGGAGGCAACTCATCTTTCGCCATACGCAGTCAAAGTGCTCATGGAGGCCTCACTATCTATAGGCTCGGTCCTTGTTGACGAGGATAGTGAACGCTTTACTTTGTCTAAGACGGGTTGGTTTATACTGACAGATCCAGTAGTCAAGACAAATATGGACTTCAACCATGATGTCAACTACGAAGGTTGGTTTCATCTTGAAGAGTCGCTTCTTGAGGGACGCCCCGCTGGTTTAAGTCATTTTGGAAATTGGCCAACAGTATATGAGGGCTTGTCACAACTACCTCCCCAAGTTCAGAAGAGCTGGTTTGGCTTCGACCATTTCTATAGCGACAACTCTTTCGATCAGGCTTTAGAGGTCGTATTCAGTCGTCCAACAAAGCGTCTGCTCGACGTCGGAGGCAACACAGGCAGATGGGCCATGCGTTGCGTTGACTATAACAAAGATGTCTTCGTGACGATAATGGACCTCCCTCAGCAGTTAGAGTTGATGCGCAAAGCAACAGCAGGCAAGAATGGTGCAGATAGAATTGATGGTTATGGCATCAATTTGCTGGATAAGCAAAGCGCTTTCCCTACCGACAATGTATACGATGCTATATGGATGAGTCAGTTCCTCGACTGCTTTGCCGAGGAGGAGATTTTACATATTCTGCACAGAGCAGCTGAGATAATGAAGAGCGAGACCCGTCTCTACATCATGGAGACGCTATGGGATCGTCAAAAGTATGAACCAGCAGCTATGTGTCTTACATTGACAAGCCTGTATTTTACCGCTATAGCTAATGGAAACTCTAAGATGTATCATAGCGAGGATATGCAACGCCTTGTCGAAGCAGCTGGACTATCAGTTGAGAAATATGTCGACTTTTTAGGTAAAGGCGGTCATAGCATCATGATTTGCAAGAAGAATTAATAATAACGGGGGTAACAATCCCCAACTAAGAATATAATACACAATGGAACAGTTGATAACTGAAATTAAAGAGGAGATAATCAAAGCATTGAATTTAGAGGATATAACACCCGAAGATATCGAAAACGATGCTCCATTATTCGGAGAGGGTCTTGGTCTTGACTCAATTGATGCATTAGAACTCGTCGTTTTGTTAGAGAAGAAGTATGGCATTCGTTTGGAGAATCCAGCTATTGCTGCTAAAGAAATTTTTCGCTCTCCACGCGTAATGGCTGAATACGTAAGTAAAAACAGAGCAAAATAACTCTCTTCTTCATTCGGGCAGACAAAACCTTAAATGCGTTCGCAATAAAAAACTCTCCGTCGATATCATGGTCGACGGAGAGTTTTTTCTATTGTATGTCGGATTCTATTACATCATACCGCCCATACCACCCATTCCTTGTGGCATTGGTGCTGGAGCTGCTTTGTCATCCTTTGCCTCTGCTACCGTGCATTCTGTTGTAAGTATCATACTCGCAATAGATGCTGCATTCTCAAGAGCTACACGTGTAACCTTAGCTGGGTCAATGACGCCCGTCTTGAAGAGATTCTCATACGAATCAGTACGAGCATTATAGCCATAATCGCCCTTGCCATTCTTAACTCGTTGTACAATTACGGCTCCCTCGAGACCCGCATTGAAGACAATCTGACGAAGAGGCTCCTCAATAGCGCGACGAACAATCTGTATACCTGTTGTCTCATCCTGATTATCTCCTTTAAAATTTTCAAGTGCCTTGATTGCACGGATATAAGCAACACCACCACCAGGTACTATGCCCTCCTCAACGGCTGCTCGTGTTGCACACAATGCATCATCAACGCGGTCCTTCTTCTCCTTCATCTCGACCTCAGTAGCAGCTCCAACGTAGAGCACTGCAACACCGCCTGAGAGTTTTGCGAGACGCTCCTGAAGCTTCTCACGATCGTAATCGCTCTTCGTATTTGCTATCTGTGCCTTTATCTGAGAAGCACGTTCGCCTATTGCGGCCTTGTCGCCCATTCCGTTGACAATGGTAGTATTGTCTTTGTTGATTGATACCTTCTCTGCCTTGCCCAGCATATCGATTGTCGTTGTATCAAGTTTCAGACCTGTCTCCTCAGAGATTACGACTCCACCTGTCAGGATAGCTATATCCTGAAGCATCTCTTTGCGACGATCTCCAAAGCCTGGAGCCTTGACAGCTGCTACCTTAAGCGAACCACGAAGACGATTGACAACGAGTGTTGCCAATGCCTCACCATCAACATCCTCTGCAATGATGAGAAGAGGACGGCCAGTCTGCGCTGTTTGCTCGAGCACTGGAAGCATATCCTTCATTGTTGAAATCTTCTTGTCGTAAATGAGAATAAATGGTGAGTCCAGCTCTGCCTCCATCTTCTCTGTGTTTGTCACAAAGTATGGTGATATATAACCACGGTCAAACTGCATACCCTCAACAACCTCTACTGTTGTCTCAGTTCCCTTTGCCTCTTCAACTGTGATGACTCCCTCTTTGCCTACCTTACCCATTGCCTCTGCTATGAGAGTACCAATCTCTGAGTCGTTGTTTGCTGATATAGTAGCAACTTGCTTAATCTTCTCATTAGAGTTGTCTACCTCTTGCGACTGCTCCTTGATATTAGCGACAACCTTTGCAACAGCCTTGTCGATACCTCTCTTGAGGTCCATTGGATTTGCTCCTGCTGTCACATTCTTGATGCCTGCAGCTACAATAGCCTGAGCAAGAACAGTTGCTGTCGTTGTTCCATCACCTGCATCATCACCGGTCTTCGAAGCAACCTCCTTGACCATCTGTGCTCCCATATTCTCGTATGGATCTGAAAGCTCTATCTCCTTAGCAACCGACACACCATCTTTTGTTATGTGCGGTGCTCCAAACTTCTTTTCAATTACTACGTTGCGGCCCTTAGGTCCGAGTGTTACCTTAACTGCGTCGGCCAACTTGTCGACACCGTTCTTGAGAAGCTCACGTGCCTCTGTATTGAATTTTATCTCTTTTGCCATGTTATTTTCTGTTTTAAGAGGGAATCACTATTTCCAGTTCTGTTTGTCTTGAATTAGATAATGTATAGTACATCTGAGTGATTGATTAAAAGATACTTCTCTCCTTCAATCTCAATCTCTGTACCTGAGTACTTGCCATAAAGAACTTTGTCGCCGGCCTTTACCTCTACAACCTCATCCTTCTTAGCTGCACCGACAAGTACAACCTCACCACATAGTGGTTTCTCTTTTGCTGAATCAGGAATGATAATACCGCTGACTGTCTTTGTCTCGGCCTCCTGTGGCTTTACGAGTACTTTACCCGCAAGAATCTTACCTTTTACTTGTGCCATTGTTGTATATGTTTTGTTACTAATTATTTTCTCTCTTTGACTTCTCTCTATTCAAGCTACGTGCCAAAGCTTACTGTGTGACATTTTGTCGTATTTTAGATGACACGCCCCGACCATTCGTGGCATTCTGTCAGAACAACCAATTCATCTGAACATAGAAACCAGATGCTCCGTCGTTTGCATCGAGCGCCTTACCCCAATCAGCAGAGACCACAAAATTACTATTCATTCCTATCTTGACTCCTAAGCCTGTTGATGCATGAAGCTTATCATTACTACTGCTGAAGTCGAAATGGCTCTCTATCATATCCTTCGGAACATCCTCAAAATTAACGTCGTAACCCTGCGTTGTAATACCTAAGTCACTAAATGCGTTGAAGCCCAATGACCAGTGCTGCTTGAGCCACTGAAAACGAATTGGCACCCATCGCAGTTCAATATTTCCCATCGCCGTTCCATCTGCTACAATACGGTTTCGCACTAAACCACGCATCGTTTTAGCTCCTCCAAGACCTTGCGATGTGGCAGAGCCAAGTGTATTTGTTACCCAATGTGGCAAAAGATAGAATGGCTGTCTGCCAGATAAGCGATGCTGTACTCCCAAACGATAGGCCAGAACTAACTTCTCTTTATACAAATCAAAATACTGTCGGTGATAGATTGTCAACTTTACCCAGTGATTATCGTGGTTAGAAAAGAAACGTGGCGCTACGGACAACAACAGCTCACTCCAGATGCCGCCTGTGCTAAATGCCTCACCCTGACGAGTATCGATTCCTATCCCTGCCCTCAGGAATCCATCAACACCTCCCCTACGCTCATTCTCTCGCAGTACATTCCATTTGCAATACTGCTCATATAGCGTTGTTGCATCTTGTGGTACATCGCTCTTCAACTTCGACTTGTCGACTGTACCTATCTTCATATTGAAGAGCGTCAAACCAGCTTGCCAATAGAACGGCGTATTCTCAATATCTTTTCTGACACCTGCCATCAGACGTGCCATACGGCGCGAATGACGATAGTATATGGATGTACGATACTCCTCACTATCCTCGTCTTCCCACTCTCTGTGGTAGAGCGACTCCCTGCCATTAAATCCGGTAAAATCCATCGTCAGGTCGTTGAACCATGTGAAGTCTATCGTTGTGCGCAGACCTGGAAGAAGTTTTCTCGAATCCAAATAGGTGCGAAGTAACATAGTTCCCGCCACATATCGTGAGCACTCAAGATATAGTGAATGGTCATATTTAGGATATTCCGAGCCATCTCCATACCAATAAAGATTTGTCAATACGCCATATTGAAAACCCAAATCATTGTCATAGGCAACAACCGGCAGTACACCAAAGGTAAAACCCTCTTTACGGAATGATGTAGTATCCTTCTTCTCTTCAGCAGTAAGCCTCAGAGTAATTGCCAACACAAGCAAAAGCAATAGTAATCTGTTTCTGTTCATATAAATCATCTGCTTCCTCCAACTATTTCAAGCCATAACAAAAATGATGCATATTCCGACTCGTGCGATTCTATCCACGATTTTGTCTCTTCCGGAGTCAGAGCAGCCGTAATATGATATAAGAACGCCTCAGTATGTCCTGCCTCTTCTATGCTTAACAGAAAATCAGCATATACCACCTGCCACCAGTCCATCTGCATCATCTGATTCTCTTTCAACTTATTTATCAATATTGGGGTAAAGGTTCTAATGGACGAGGAGCGGACTTTAGCAGTGTCGGTCCAATGGTATATATAGCTATCCATCATTCTGGCAAAGGCATTCGACTTTTCGTCTTTATCAAGATTGCTGTTCGCAATACGTTTCAGCAAATTCGCCTTAGGTCTCCACAGAAACTCTAATTGCATGGCGCTTCTGCGCAGACTTGCTGTGTCATCTGGAAGAAGTAGTGAATATGTCAATGGCAGTATGGCACGGTACCTCTCGCCATTATCTATCATTATCTCTGCCAATAGTTCATGGGGATTTCGATTTGCGCTATTGGCTCTTATAGATTTCTGTAACATCTCGGTTGCTTTGGCATTATGCCCTGAACGTTGAAGCATCAGAGCCCAGTAGTAGAGGGCTTCAGCATTTCCTTTGCGCGTCAGTTTCTTATATTTGGATGTAGCAACACGTTTGTATCCCTGAGCCTCCCTCGCGCGTGCAATGATTAGATTGGCATCGTCCGAACATTGACTCTCGTGTTCGATAAGCTGCTTGCATAGGCGTATTGCCCTGTTCATCTCACCCATTTCATATCGTGTCTGCGCCTCTTCAAGTGTTCCGACATCTCCTCCTACCTCTGCAAAAAACCTCATAGCTTCAATATAATTCCCCCTCTCACGCATCACATACCCTATTTGCAAAAGCGAATCACGGCGTTCACGCTGAGCTGACGCATCAACAGTCAGCAATAAAAGGATAAAAAGAATGTATCGACTAACCATTGCTTTGTTCTATTCGTTTTTTACTCTGCGTAACCACGTATACTCCAGCAAAGACGAGAGCTATGGCTATGCCTTTTGTGATTCCGAATGTGGCAACTCCCCATATAAGGGATATCGTTGTTGACATAACAGGTTGAATATAGTTGTACATCGAGACAACAGTCGGTCGCAGCCTCTTTTGTCCAACCGTAATGAGCAAGAACGACATAAAGGTAGCCACAAAGACCGTATAGCATATCTCCGAGTAAACCTTTAAGGGTACCTCACTCCAGGGTACTGCCATAAGATAAGGAAGCGTAAATGGCAGACTAACTATCAGAGAAAAGAGAAACATCCACTTCATCAGAGTCACTCCGCTGTAACGATTTATAAGATTCTTAAAGAAAACCAGATAGCAGGCAAAGGATACTTGTGCAGTAAAGCACATAGCATCGCCTATGATATGGTCCTTATCAATGTGAAGCCCTGCTCCATCACCCAACACCAATAACAATGCTCCCGACATTCCTACCATGACTCCCACCGCCTTGAGTTGAGTCAGAGGCTCTTTAAGAACCAAAGCAGCCATAATCATAGTAACTATAGGCAACATTGTTGTCACAACACTGGCATCTATAGGTGATGTAAAAGATATTCCAACTATGAAGAGACATTGGTTGAAAGCTATGCTGAACATACCAGCAAAGAAGAGACTCCTCTTGTCACGCCTTGTTGTATGCTCATGTTGCAGAATAAAAGAGAGAGTCCAAAAAGCAATAGTGGCTCCTATTATTCGTAGCGCAGGTAGGACAATAGGAGATATTCCGTTTTCTGCAAAAAAATTAAGCGTATCTTTACTGACTGGAGCCATAAGGCCCCATAGCATATTGGCGACCAACATCGCCACATGTCCAGGCAATGCATTGTTTTTAGTCCTCATCTTGGTCGTCTGAATTCGTTCAGTACCACTGCCGTAGCCGCAGCTACATTCAGACTCTCGCTGGTCACTCCCATGCCATCTCCTGAATCAAACGGAGGTATCATGAGCCTATGCGTCAACATATCACACAAGTCATCACTTAGTCCATGACCTTCGTTTCCCATCAAAACAACACCCGAAGATTGAAGCTTTGAACTATATATATTCTCGCCCTCAAGAAGAGTTCCATATATTGGCATTCCGTTTGGAAGTCCCTTGAGTAAATCCAGTAACGAACAACACGTCAACCTGGCTCGTGCAACAGCTCCCATCGATGCTTGCACAGCCTTAGCTCCAAAGGGATCTGCGCATGTCGTTGATATAGCTATATCATGCACACCATACCAATCCGCAATTCGGATGATTGTCCCCATATTTCCTGGATCTTGTATGTCGTCAAGCGCCAGAATAAGACAACCCTGCTCCCCCAAAAGAGATGATAAAAGAGATGCCAGACTCTGCATTGATGTCTCAGGCTTTCTGAATACAGCAATAGCAGACGAGGGAGTCGTGAATTGACTGAATTCAACCATCTCTTTTTCATCAGCTCCAACAATATCCATAGCTACTCCGAAAGTTCGCAGTTGCTTAGCTCCGGACTCAGTAGCAACCAGAAACTTTATATCAACTCCTTTTGCCAGCATATCGGAGATAATCTTTGCTCCTTCTGCGACAAACAGACCTTCAGAATCGCGGTATTTCTTCATCCGCAATTGCCGAAGTAACTTCTTTTGATTTATGGATATCATGGGGACAAAGATACGATTAAGTGAGAACAAAGCAAAACAAGTTTTGCTTTGCCGAACGTGAGTATCTTCAGATAGGAGTAGCAAGAAAAAGGAAAATATGTAACTTTGACCCTCTGATTGTATGTCACGCAGTATTAAGCACATATTCCTTTTAATTCTCTCGGCTCTCATCGTTATATCGTGCCGCTCCACGAAGTATGTCCCCGAAGATAAATATCTACTCGACAAAGTTGTGATATCAGGCGACTTAGGCTCTTCTTCGAGTGATAAGTTAATGGATTACGTCCGACAGCAGCCTAACGTACGTATCTTTGGATTTTGGCGTCTTAACCTCAATATTTATAATTTGTCAAACCCAAATCGCGATAATGGTTGGAACAACTGGTTGCGGCGCATCGGAACAGAACCCGTGATACACGACTCCCTCCTTCAAGTCAAAAGTTGTGAACAGATTTCCAAATACTTGGAGACTATCGGTTACTATAGAAATAGCGTCACTGACACCATGATTGTAACTGGAGAAAAGAGATGTCGTGTGGAATATCATGTGAATGTCGGAGACATATATAAGATTGGTAACCTGAGCATCAACATAGCGGACGACTCGATACGTCCGCTAATCATGGAGCATCAAAAAGAGTCGCTCCTCCGCGAGGGTGATGCTTTCAACGCTAATACACACGACAAAGAGCGCGACAGACTGGCAAGACTCCTCAACGATAATGGCTACTATTCATTCTCCAAGGATTTCATCTATTTCCATGCCGATAGTTCCCGTCAGCATCTGCTTGTTGACGATAGCCTCATCGTCTTGCCTCCTAACAACTCAAATCATAAGATTGCCATTATCGACTCGGTCTCGTTCGTTGTTAATGGAGAGAAAATTCATTCTGACACTTTCCGAATTTTCCGCAATTCCCTCTTTGACAACTCTTGCTTTCTCCTTCCTGAACAGACCTACCGCATATCAGATGTGGAACTGACTAACAGCCGGCTTCGTTCTCTGCCTATTGTCAATCTGACACAAACGAAGTTCTCTCGTATGCCATACTCTCTATTCAATGATAATAAAGAGCATCTCAATGCCGAAGTAACCATCCAAACCAACAAGCAACAGAACTACTCCATCGACCTCGAGGGCACAAACTCCTCTGGTAACCTCGGAGGTGCGCTGACACTGCAATACCGTCACCTTAATCTGCTGCGAGGTGCTGAGTCTTTGGATATCAAGGTGCGTTTTGCTCTGCAAAATCAGTTCGCACGCGATGGTAAGGAACGCTTTGCCACAATCGAGACTGGAGCATCTGCAAACCTATCCATACCTAAGATGCTGATTCCCTGGGCTACTACTGGATTCCATAAGAAACATAACCCCCAAACTGTTTTCAGTATCTCATACGACTACCAACGCCGACCTGACTTTACTAAGTCCATGATAGCATCCCAGATGCGCTACACATGGCATGGCTCTTCACAATATGTTTGGCATACACTGACACCTATCGAACTGAATGTCGTCTCTATTCCAGCCATAAGTAACGAATTCAAAGAATATATCTCACGTTCTTACTTGCAATATAGTTATCAAGACCACTTCATATTCTCCCTTGCCTACTCTCTGATGTTTGACCAGCAGAAAGCAAAAAAACTCGGCACCACCTGGTATCTGAGATGGAATATCGAAAGCGCTGGTAATGCTTTGTCTCTTTTCACCAAGAACTCATCTCTTTCGGGCGATGGCGACGACCAATACAAATCGCTTTGGAATATCCGATACGCCCAATATGCTAAAACCGACCTCGAGGTACGCTGTCAGGTTACTGACCTCTTTATGAATTCTTTTGTCTATCGTCTCTTTGCCGGAATAGGTATACCATACGAAAACTCACGAATGCTACCTTTTGAAAAGAGTTATTTCTGCGGTGGCGCCAATAGTATACGTGCATGGCCTGTTCGTGGGCTCGGCCCTGGTGCCTCTGAAAGCGACCCCAGTCTTAGATATCACAACCAGACTTCAGATATCAGACTTGAGGCCAATGCCGAATATCGTTTTCATATGATATCGATTCTTGAGGGTGCTGTTTTCGCAGATGCTGGAAATATATGGGCATTAGGACGCTCTACAAACGATGAGAAGGCTCAGATATCCAAGAATTTCTATAAACAGATTGCTTTGGGGGCTGGACTCGGATTACGTCTCAATTTCGACTACTTTATTCTTCGGTTTGATGGCGCTGTCAAGATTCATGACCCATCAAAACCAGACAATAACAAGGGGTGGACTCTTTCAACCCACCGCTTTAAGGGCTCCGATATAAATGTCAACTTCGCTATCGGATACCCATTCTAATACCTTTTACTATCAATAGACATCCATATATTCCAAATAAAAAAGCACGTCTTCTTCACGAAGACATGCTTTTTTGACGTAATTCTACTAATAATACTTGCGCTTAAAACCGAACGATATAGTAGTTTAAGGTGAGAAAGTTTCGCAGTTAATTCATCAAGTAGTTGTTCAGTTTTATATTTGCAAAGGTACTATACGAATATACGACATCAATACGTAATTCTACGTATTTTTATATTTTTATTGGCCTATAGGTCTAATTAATTAGCATATACCTATAAAACTACTTAACCTCTTCATAGTCGACATACTCGCCTCCCAATTCGTCCGATAACGACCCATTCTCTTCTGCAGGCTTACGTGTATACTTGATGTGAACTCCATCATCAGTAACTGTGTCGGACGTACCATGATGCTCCCCAAAATCTTGCCCATATTGACCACCGAAAGCCTCCTCAGCACGCTTTTGCATCTTTCCGACCCATCTTTTAAGTAACAATGGTAATAACAACCTCCCTAAGAGGCCAAGCAGATAGATTACAAGACAAGTTACAATGACTATCGAGAGAAATTTCTCCATTTGATAATATATTTATTTCAGCATCTCTACACAACTCGCACGTACTCTCTCCATTAGCCATAGAGGTGTAGATGTTGCTCCAAATATTCCTATACTGTTTGGTCGCGGATTAAACCACTCCATATCAACCTCACTCTCTGAAGTCAGAAAATGACTGTCTGGATTGATGGCATTACAAATATCAAAAAGAACTCTTGAATTCGAACTCTTTGTTCCTCCAACAAAAAGAATTACATCATGCTGAAGTGCAAATGTCTTTAGATTCTCTGCCCGATCTGCCATCTGACGGCATATCGAGTTGTGAGCCTCCATCTTAGCATGAGTATATTGTCTGATTTTTTGAAGAAGCTTCATATACTGCTGAGGGTCTTTTGTGGTCTGCGCAAATACTACACACGGTCTCTCAGGGTCAATCTTATTTATCTGACTCTCATCCTCAACAAGAATACACTCATTTTCGGTCTGACCCATCAAACCTATAACCTCAGCATGTCCCTTCTTGCCAAAAAGGACAACCTGCCCATTAACACTCTTCTGCTGAAGCCAGGCTTGCCTAATGCTCTGTTGCAACTTGAGCACAACGGGGCATGTGGCATCTGTCAACTTCAATTCGTTCTCCTCCACAATAGCATATGACGAAGGAGGTTCACCATGCGCCCTAAACAGAACGTTCGTGGAATGAAGAGTGTTGAGCTCCGAATTCTCAATTATTTTCAACCCCAATCCTTGAAGACGTTCTATCTCTTGCTCATTATGAACAATATCACCAACACAATATACCTCCCCATGCTTGTGTAGCTCCTGCTCAAGAGTAGCAATTGCTCGCCTCACTCCAAAACAGAACCCTGACCCACTATCTATTACTATCCTCATGCTATATAATCTGGTAATTGGTAATTTATTAGGTAGCCTGATATCAATCAGTTTTTCTTCATCTCTATATATTCTATAATCCATTCGAACTGCTCCTCGCGAGTCAAATTGCTATTGTCAAGCAATACTGCATCGTCGGCCTTCCTCAGAGGACTCTCCTCTCTTGTACTATCAATGCGATCGCGCTCCCGTACATTCTGAAGAACCTCCTCAAATAGCGGAGTCTCGCCCTTGGAAATCATCTCATCGTATCGTCGTTGTGCCCTAACCTCGTCAGAAGCCGTCATAAATATCTTGATTTCCGCATTTGGAAAAACAACGGTACCTATGTCCCTCCCATCCATAACAAGACTTATAGATTTCCCCATCTCTCTTTGCCACTCCACAAGGTGACGACGCACCTGAGGTATGGCACTAATCATACTGACCTTCCCACTGACTTCCAATCCTCGAATCTCTCTCTCTACATTCTCGCCATTAAGAAATGTTGCATTACTCCCCGTCTCAGGATTAAAATCGAATGTTATGTGAATATCTTTAAACGATGATTCTAATGCTGCAATATCACATTCATCCCCTTTTATGAAACCTCTGCGTAACGCAAAAAGAGTAACTGTCCGATACATAGCCCCTGTGTCCACATACGCTATGTGAAGTCTCTTCGCCAATTCCTTTGCCACTGTGCTCTTCCCACACGAAGAGTGTCCATCAATTGCTATTATCATTACTCTTAAAATTATATCCGTTGTATACGCCTAACTGCTGACAAATGTTGCATGGTTGAAGTCGTCTGAATTTCCTAAGCTCTCCCCTGTTTCACTGTCACACCTTTGACACCAACAAGGACTAAAACTCCCAATATTGCGAATATAATTCCAGCTATTACCCTATATATTATGTAGTTAAACTGATTTGATGCCCATTGCTCTGAATTAAAACCAAGAAGATAGATATCAGTCACAAGCGTCGAATCAAGAGTAGATGCAGTCCGCGTCAACCTGTCACTACATGGGGTTATTCGACAGATCGGAATTTCATCTGATGCGTCTACATTGTCCGCCTCAAGCGCAACAAGTACCTTATCTCCCGATTTAAGCGTAAACTTATAGATATTAAGGTATTTCTCTCTCTTGTCACCTGGATTGCGACTCATTTCAAAGGTCGTGCTCGTTCGTGTAATCTGAACTCGGTTATCCTCTGAATGCTTCTCCTCCCGCTCTATATCGTTCATGTCTTGCTTATTCTTGAGAATATAATATCCCGTATGCTTAACACTGTCTGCCACAGGAACACAATACATGCCTCCTTCATATGTGTTTGATTCATATCGCGGAAACTCTTCGCTTGCCCTTCTGCCAGCAATATTCATGTGCTGCCCATCAATTAGCGATACCTTGCCAGTGAATGTATCCTGAATCATGTCAATACATTGCTGGGGCTTAAAGAAGATAAATCCAACAAAGAAGAGAACAATTGCCACTCCAACAAGCATTATCTTATACCAGTTGATAGCTCCCTTCTGCTGTCGATTAATCACAATACGCCCAATAAGTGCAATTGCTGCAATTATAACTGTTGTCCAGATTATTTGAGAATTTTCCATGTCATCACCATAATAAAAGCATTGCAAAAATCACTATAAAAATCAAAACGACAAACACGATTATAGTTTTTTAACGACATCCCTATAACATAGAAAATTAAAACACGTTTTGTTTTGTTCTCACTTAATCGTATCTTCGCCACTCAAATGGGGTGCCTTGGAGGCTGAGATCATACCCAAAGAACCTGATGCAGGTAATGCTGCCGTAGGGAGTGTGTGTTTATGGCCTTGTCTGCACCCGGTAATACGGAAATAAAAACTCAATATATGAAGACTCTTAAGATTGCAGACAAAGAATTCTCAAGCCGTCTGTTTCTCGGCACAGGTAAGTTCAATTCCAACGAACTGATGAAGGCGTCTATTGAGGCATCTGAAACGCAGATGGTGACTGTCGCTATGAAACGTCTCAATACTCAGAATGCGGGCGATGACGATATGCTCCGCCATATACAGAATCCAAATATCCAGCTATTACCGAATACTTCTGGTGCTCGCAATGCGAAGGAGGCTGTGCTTGCTGCTCAACTCTCAAGAGAGGCTTTCGGAACTAACTGGCTCAAACTGGAGGTTCATCCTGATCCTCGATATCTTCTTCCTGACCCGATTGAGACTCTCAGAGCAACTGAAGAACTCGTCAAACTGGGCTTTATCGTTCTCCCTTATTGCCAGGCCGATCCTGTATTATGCAAACGCCTTGAAGAGGTTGGTGCCGCAACAGTAATGCCTTTGGCGGCTCCAATAGGCTCCAACAAAGGTCTGCGTACTGAGGATTTCCTTCGTATCATTATAGAACAGTCTAACGTTCCCGTCGTTGTAGACGCTGGTATAGGCGCTCCAAGTCATGCTGCAGCAGCCATGGAGATGGGTGCTGATGCCTGCCTCGTTAACACCGCTATTGCTGTTGCTGGCGACCCAGTAAGAATGGCAAAAGCTTTCCGCGATGCCGTCGTTTGCGGTCGCGAAGCCTATGAAGCCGGTCTCGGAGCTATCTCCGATGGGGAGGCCGTAGCCTCTTCGCCTCTTACCTCTTTCTTAGGATAATAAAGACAACTGAAACTGAATAAGTATGAGCGAACATAACTTTGCTAAACGCGAAAAACATTACATTCAAGGTTCTCTATTCCCTGATATCCGCGTAGGTATGCAGAAGGTGAACCTCTCCCCAACAGTCTCAGTCGATAATGAGGGTAATCAGATATCTACCCCCAACGAGTCAGTCCTCATATACGACACCTCAGGACCTTTCTCAGACCCCAACATAAATATTGATCTTAAGAAGGGCCTGCCTCGCATGAGAGAGAAATGGATTCTGGACCGAGGTGATGTGGAACAACTTCCAGAGATAACTTCTGAGTATGGCAAGATGCGTCTTAACGATAAGAGTCTCGACCACCTGAGATTCGAACATATTGCTCTTCCCTACAAAATAAAAGCTGGATGCAAGGGAACTCAGCTTGCTTACGCCAAAGCGGGTATCATTACTCCTGAGATGGAGTATGTCGCTATCAGGGAGAATATGAATTGCGAAGAGCTTGGCATCGACACATACATCACTCCCGAATATGTGCGCAGCGAGATAGCTGCTGGTCGCGCTGTACTCCCTGCTAATATAAACCATCCTGAGAGCGAACCTATGATTATAGGCCGGAACTTCTTGGTCAAGATAAATACCAATATCGGCAATTCTGCCACAACGTCATCTATCGACGAGGAGGTTGAGAAGGCTGTTTGGTCATGCAAATGGGGTGGCGATACTCTTATGGATCTCTCTACTGGCGCCAATATTCATGAGACACGCGAATGGATTATCCGAAACTGCCCTGTTCCTGTGGGCACTGTCCCCATGTATCAGGCCATGGAGAAGGTTAATGGCAAAGCTGAAGACCTCACCTGGGAGTTATTCCGAGATACCCTCATCGAACAATGCGAACAGGGTGTCGACTATTTTACAATCCATTGCGGCATACGTCTGAAAAATATCCATCTCGCCGAAAAGCGTCTCACAGGAATGGTCAGTCGTGGTGGCTCTATCATCTCTACATGGTGTGTAAAAAACCAGAAAGAGAGTTTCCTATACGAACATTTCGATGATATATGCGACATACTTGCACAGTACGATGTCGCTGTCTCATTAGGCGATGGCTTGCGTCCTGGATCTATCAACGATGCCAATGACGAAGCTCAGTTCGCTGAACTCGATACTATGGGAGAACTTGTTGAACGTGCATGGGCAAAGAATGTTCAGGCTTTCATAGAAGGACCAGGTCATGTGCCTCTTCATAAAATCCGCGAGAATATGGAGCGACAGCTCGTCAAGTGCCACGAGGCACCTTTCTATACACTCGGACCTCTCGTAACTGACATAGCACCAGGATATGACCACATAACATCGGCTATCGGTGCTGCCCAAATCGGATGGCTTGGAACAGCCATGCTATGTTACGTTACACCTAAGGAACACCTGGCATTGCCCAACCGAGAGGATGTACGTGTCGGCGTCGTGACATACAAAATCGCCGCTCACGCAGCCGATATCGCCAAGGGACACCCGGGAGCAACAATTCGAGACAATGCTCTCTCCAAAGCTCGTTATGAATTCCGTTGGAGAGATCAGTTCCACCTGTCACTCGACCCCGACCGTGCTCTCGAATACTTCAAAGCTGGCGGGCATCAAGATGGTGAGTACTGCACCATGTGCGGACCGAATTTCTGCGCTATGAAACTAAGCCGAGGAATAAAACAATAGCCTCATAGCCAAGACACAGCATATTGTCATAAGCCAATCCCAAACAACATGGATTGGCCTATGCAACGCTTGCCAGAAGGTATATCAAATGAATTAGTGATAATGCCCTTCGGACGGCTGGCTTACGTCAGCCTCAATGAACATTAAAATTGATTTCTTGTCAAAAAGTCTAAAAGGTGTATGTGTATTATGCCATCGGAGTCTTTACCATAGTCTGCCATTGGGGTTACAGATACTACATACTTTGAGTTGTTGTCGGCTATTCGTTTGAGATTGCCGAATTCTCTTTCTCTTGTCTCTTCGTTCGCAATTATATATGTTGCTTGGACATATATAGTTTCGATATCTTTTTTCGCTACAAAATCAATTTCAGTAGTGTATAGCTGACCTACGTAAACAGTGTATCCACATCGTTTCAAATGCAGGTATATGATGTTTTCAATTCTCTTTTCAATATCCTGACCACCTGGGCGACAAACTGCATTGCGAAGGCCGATATCCTCGAAATAGTATTTCTCATTCGTTTCTAACAATCGTTTACCATGAATATCAAAGCGAGGAACTTCATTAAGGATATATGCGTTGCAAAGAAATGACAAGTAGCTGATTACTACATTTGAAGTTATGTTAACATTCTCCTGTTTCATGTATTTGCTGACACTCGTGGCTGAAATCAGTTTTCCGATATTGTCTGCCACAAATTTCATTAAATTTTGAAGGAAAAGCACATTTCTAATTCTTTCTCTACTTATTACATCCTTAAGTATAATGGTATTATTTATGTTTTGGAGGTATTCCTTAACCAGATCAGTATTATCTAGCCCTATGCGGTATAGGTGAGGCATCCCTCCATACATTATATACTTGTTCATCGATGTTTCATTAGCCTGTAGCGAATGAAACTGAATAAACTCATTAAAAGAGAGGCTGCAAACATGTATCTCGATGTATCTTCCTCCAAGTAGAGTGCTAATCTCACTGGATAATATGTGAGCATTGCTTCCCGTGAGGGCTATGCGCCAACCTTTGGATAGCAGGCTTCTGACAGCTCGTTCATACTCAACTATTTCTTGAACTTCATCTACCAATAGGCAATTATGCTTTGTTTTATGGGTACGTGCTGCTGCATAATCTACCATATTTTCGTATGTACGAATCGACATATAGTCGGTATTCTCTTTGTCAACCATCACAACATTAGCACCCATATTCAAAAGTTCAGCTTCAAGCTGTTTAAGAGTATAGCTTTTACCAACGCGTCTCTGTCCGGTAAAAATAACTATCATTCCGTTGTCAAGCCATCTCATGGCCCGATCTACGTACTCTTTGCGGTAGATTATTTCCATCTGATTATTATATATACGAGGCAAATATAATCACAAATTATTGACTATACACAATGAATTGAAAATATTTTTGTGTTTATTGATTATAGTCAATAAAACCAAAAATGGTTTGAATTTGTTGATTATAGTCAATATACTTATGAGTGTATGATGATACAAGATACTTAACGACAAGCCTGACAAGACAAACACTTAATCAAATCAATGCTTAACAAGAGGTATTACCGCCAAAATATCTGTGCAATTCTTATCTGTAGTCCGAGTGCATTCATCAATCTTTACCCGAGAGTTTTTGCAATAAGGGGGAAATGTCTCTATTTCCTGTTCGTCCTTAAAAAAGCCCTGTTTGTCTATTATTGTTTTATTTTTACATGTCTTTAATTATTTTTGCATTGAAATGTCGGTTGACAGGGTATTTCCTCTCTTGATATTTCTATCTTACTACTCTCAGACTGAGATATTTAAAACAATGATAAGTAGCTTTACTATAGCAATACAAATTAACCAATGATACAAACCAGAATTAATATTATTCCTTCATAGCACTTAAAAACATGAGTACTTGTAAATTATTCTCTTCATTAACCCTTTTGACTGTTATGTCATTCGGTATGGTAGCACAAAAGCCTATCATTACAACAAAGTACACTGCTGATCCAGCTCCTTACGTTCATGGCGATACGGTATACCTCTACACTACCCATGACGAAGATGATGCTGAGGGGTTCAAGATGTTTGACTGGCTTCTCTACACATCAACCGATATGGTCAACTGGACTGACCATGGTGCAGTTGCCTCCCTTGCCGATTTCAAGTGGTATGGTAAGGATAACGGAGCTTGGGCCGAACAGGTCATTGAACGGAACGGCAAATGGTATATGTACTGCCCTATCCATGGTAATGGAATCAGCGTCCTTGTTGCTGACTCGCCATATGGTCCATTCAAAGACCCTCTGGGGAAACCATTAGTCTGGCAGAAAGAACATTGGTACGACATCGACCCGACTGTTTGGATTGACGATGACGGCCAGGCATATATGTATTGGGGTAATCCAAACCTATACTACGTCAAGCTTAATGAGGATATGATATCTTATTCTGGCACTATCCAGCAGATGCCAAAAATTGATGATTACCAAGAGGGACCATGGTTCTACAAGCGTGGCAATAACTACTATATGGCATTTGCCTCAACTTGCTGTCCTGAAGGTATCGGATATGCCATGAGTCAGTCTCCAACTGGTCCGTGGACAGCTAAGGGTGATATAATGCCTCACACTCAGCTTAGCAGAGGAAATCATCCAGGTATTATCGACTATAAAGGCAAGTCATACGTATTTGGATTGAACTACCTGCTCTGGGCTGGTCACCTTAAGAAAGATGGTCTTGCCTACCGACATGCTGAACGTCGCTCAGTATCGGTTGCCGAGATGAAATACAACGAAGACGGCACTATTCAGAAAGTTGATTTCTGGCCACGTAATGGCGTTGCCCAGGTTGAGGCTTTCAATCCTTACCATCGCGTGGAGGCCGAGACCATGTCGTGGTCAGAGCTTGTCAAGACACGCAAAAGCGATAAGGTTGGTAATATGATTCTCACCAACATCAAGAAGGGCGCCTACACATGCGTGAGTGGCGTTGATTTCGGCAAAGGCGCGGCATCATTCTCCGCTAACGTGCTCAATGTGAAGGCAAAATCTTCAATTACAATCCGCCTCGACCATCCAGCTGGTGAGGTAATTGGCGCAGTAGAGTTTTCAGCAGATGGTAACGCTGAGTGCGACCTGACAGGTGCGTGTGGAAAGCATGACATATATCTCACCTTCGATGGTGATTTCGAATTCGACTACTGGAGTATGAAGGAGTCGGAGACAGAGGTAAAACCTCTTGATAAATATTTCCCGGCTGTCACAAACATACGAGGAAACCAATATCCGAAGGTCGCAAAAGATGGCACAGCCCTTTTCCGCCTTGTTGCTCCCGACGCACATGAGGTAAAAGTTGATATAGGCGGAGTCCAATACCCTATGGTATGTGACAAGAATGGCGTGTGGATGACCACTGTAGCACCACAACTCCGGGGTATCAACTACTACTTCTTAATTGTAGATGGGGTATCGGTCAACGATCCTGGCAGCGAGACCTTCTATGGTTGCAGTCGTTCGTCATCATGCATTGAGATACCATACGAAGAAGGTGGAGAACGTTTTGAGCCGAGAAAAGATATAGCACGTGGTGAGGTCACAATGCGCCGTTACTTCTCGAAAACACATAATGAATGGCGCAGAATGTATATCTATCTGCCCGCTGGATACCACCAATCAAAGCAGAAATACCCTGTTCTATACCTCCAACATGGTGGAGGAGAGGACGAACGTGGCTGGAGCTCTCAAGGCCGTACGGATATCATCCTCGACAACCTCATCGCAGAGGGCAAGGCTGTTCCAATGATTATCGCTATGTGTGATGGTAATTGCCAGGACTTTACAGCAGAGATTGCCAATGAATGTATACCCGTTGTAGAGGCTAATTATCGTGCTATTGCCAATGCTGACAATCGTGGTATCGCTGGATTGTCAATGGGTGGTATCATGACACTTAACCTTATGATTGACAAACCTGAGCTATTCCGCTATTATGGCGTCTTCAGCTCTGGCTGGTGGGCTCAGCGCAGCTCATTCTTCCCTGTCGATAACGATAAGAACTACAAGAAACTCGCAGAGCAGAAAGATTATTACAACAAACAGATGAAGGTACTATGGCTCTCTATGGGAGCCAAGGAGGATATCGCCTACAACAACTGTCAGGTAATGATGAAACGCTTTGATGAGTGTGGCATCAAATATGAGTATTGGGAGACACCTGGTGGTCATACCTGGCCAGTATGGCGAGAGAGTATCTACCGCTTTGCGCAGATGATTTTCAAGAAATAAATTCATAACATAAACACAAAACAAAACTAACTTATGAAACTATTTGTAACATCAATCCTTTGTCTTGCTACAGTTGGCGCAATGGCTCAGGAGATCAAGGAGGATTTCAAGCCTTCAACAAAGAATCAACCAGGTCAGGAGTATCCTATGGTTAACTCACAAGGTTATGCTCGCTTTAGGATTAATGCTCCTGAAGCAAAGGCTGTTAACGTTAGCCTTGGCTTGGGCGGTCAGCGCGGTGGCACAGACCTCGTTAAGGGTGAAGACGGATTCTGGACCGGCACAACATCAACGCCAATGGATGAGGGATTCCACTACTACCATCTAACAATCGATGGCGGTGTATTCAACGATCCAGGTGCAAAGAACTACTATGGCTCTTGCCGTTGGGAGAGTGGTATTGAGATTCCTGCTAAGGATGAAGAGTTCTACGCTCTTAGAAAGGATATTCCTCATGGTAAAGTACAGCAGATTCTCGTTTGGTCTGAGAGCACTCAATCATACCATCCATCATATGTATATACACCAGCTGGTTACGACCAGAGCACAGAGAAGTATCCAGTGTTGTACCTACAGCATGGTTGGGGTGAGGATGAGACAGCCTGGATGAACCAGGGTCATGCTAACCTCATCATGGACAACCTCATCGCTGATGGTAAGATTAAGCCTTTCATCATTGTCTGTACATATGGTATGACCAATGATGTTAAATTCGGTCAGATGGGCAAGGTAGACTTCATCACACCTATCCAGACATTCATGCTCGAAGATCTAATCCCATATGTAGACAAGAACTTCAGAACATATGGCGACAAAGAGCATCGTGCTATGGCTGGTCTTTCAATGGGTGGTATGGAGACACATCAGATTACACTTAATCATCCAGAGGTATTCTCTCGTTACGCATTGCTCAGTGGTGGTATCTATACCCCAGCAGAACTGAAGAACGAGAAGCCAGCTCTCATCTTCCTCAGCTGCGGTAGTAAGGAGTCGCCTGACCGCATCAATAAGGCTGTAGATGATTTGAAAGCAGCAGGATACAATGTCGTAGGTCATGTCTCAGAAGGAACAGCTCATGAATTCCTCACATGGCGTCGTGCACTCTATCAATTGGCACAAATCTTGTTTAAGTAATAATTGCTTACTATTTAATCCATCTATATGAAGAATACACTGCTACTTGCCACTGCATTGATGCTCAGCACTTTTGCTATGGCTCAATTCCCAGGCGGAGGCTTCGGTTTCGGCGGACAGCAAAACCCAGCTGCTCAAATGGAATTCTCCGAAAAGTTCACTGACATTAACTATGCTGGCGACACATTAGTTTACCACAATCTTGATATCTATCTCCCAAAAGAGGTAAAAGAGAGCTATCCTGTAGTAATCCATATCTATGGTAGCGCATGGTTCAGCAACTCGTCAAAAGGTATGGCCGACTTAGGCACAATCTGCAATGCATTGCTAAAAGCTGGTTATGCCGTAGTCACACCAAACCACCGTTCGAGTGGCGATGCCAAGTATCCAGCTCAGATTAACGACATCAAGGCGGTAGTACGTTTCGTACGCGGAGAGGCTGAAAAATATCACTTCGACACCTCTTTCATCGGCATATCAGGGTTCTCTTCAGGCGGTCACCTCTCTACTCTAACTGGTACATCTGGAAACAACCCATCATATACAGTTGGTGAGAAGGTTTACGACCTTGAGGGAAATGTGGGCAACTACACGTCATTGAGTAGCAAGGTTGATGCTGTATGCGATTGGTCAGGTCCTATCGATTTGTTACACATGGACTGCAAAGGCGCTCGTGATATGAAATTCTTGCCTGAAGAGGCTGTCATGGGTATGCCTTTCGAAGGAAATGCTGACCACTATATGGCTCTCAACGCTACGACTTATGCAGATAAGGATGATGCTCCTGTTATCATCTTCCATGGTACTGAAGATAATGTCGTTCCGTCATGTCAAGGCGAATGGCTTCATGAAGTTCTCGATAAAGCTGGTGTATACAACGAGGTCAATATTGTCGCTGGCGGAGGCCATGGCTGGGGCCCAATGTATACCGAAGAGAATCTTGGAAAGATGGTCTCGTTCCTCAACAAGATACGTAGCGAAAAAAGCAAGAAATAACAGGCTTACATTGTAATAAATAGACGATGAATAGATTATTACCTGCAGTTGTGTTGTCAGTAGGGTTGATGACAGGATGTGTTCGTGGACAGAACCAACCTGGCGCCAATAATGCCGAAACAAACAAGAGCGAGATAGTACAAAACAGAGCTATGACTCTTGATGAGTTGAACGGAAAGTGGTACATAATTAAAATCGGAGGAACTGAATTCCCCAAAGAGGAAAATCTGTATATGAACTATAACACAGACAGTCTCCAAATGAGTGCCTACGCCGGATGCAACTCAATCGGTGGAGAGATATCCCGTCAGGGACGTAGCATTGATTATATGTCGTTTGACAACCTGCTATCAACACAAATGATGTGCCCCGAATTTGATAGTCGAGAGTCTAAACTCCTATCGGCATTGTCCGAAGTGCGTAGCTTTCACTCAGAAAACGAGAGTTTATGCCTCTGCAATGACTATTCTGAGACAATCATTATCCTGCAGAGATAATACATTCTTAAAATAGACAGGGTGTGTCATAAATCATTTATGGCACACCCTGTTTGTTTTGCCAACAACCTCTCCTCGCCATTTAAAGAACATTATGACGGAATTAATAAGATAAACACTCCACATCAAGAGAATCGCGATATTCTGCCCTCCTGTATAGATATCATAAATCCACATGCCTACTGTCACTGCATTTATAAACATCCATAACAGCCACTGCTCCATATACATCTTGATTGTGACAATCATGGCAACTATCGAAACAATTGTACTCAACGAATCGACATAAGGAAGCTTACCATTGAGATATTTCAGGAATATACCATATACAATAGTAGCAACAATAACAACTCCGACAACTATCCACCGCTGCGAAACAGACATCCTGCGCTTCTTCACCTCATGCGTTTCATAATTCATGTGTCTGTACCACTCGTAGACACCATAGAACTCAAGAGGAAAGAAATAGAGTACGTTGAGCATAACCTCTCCGTAATACATAGCACCATATGCAATATACGCATAGATCAAGCGCTGGGCTGTTCCGAAAAGATAACAACTTAATTTTCCTTTACCCGCAAGAACAACACTTATAGCACCACAAGCACCACATATAATGCGAAGAGATGTATTGCCAGCCAAATATGAAGGAATGACTATTGCTGTACAGGCAATAAACATCCATGTCAGCTCCCATAGCTTCCAACCAGACAATTCGTTCGTTATAATTTCCTTAATAGACATATGCTTGTTTCAGACTACAAAAATACATACAATGAGTCAAAATAAAAAAATACCCATTGACACATAGTATCACATCAAATAAAAAACTATATTTGTTCATATAAAAGGAAATATAAATGTTAAACAAATACTTAAATCGATGAATGGAATGAATGTTATGTTCAAAAGCACTGGAAAGATTATCCTAACTGTGGTTTTGCTTATCGTGGCTCTCTTTTTTATATTCGGAGTTTTCACCATAGTAGAACCTACAGAGGTTGCTGTAGTGAAACGCATTGGAACAATCAACAGAACACTTGAGCGCGGATCTGGTGTCAATATGAAATGGCCTTTCATAGAGTCTGTTACCACAATTGATCTGACTCCTCAACAACTCGAAATGACCTTCAGCGTCGATGATGATGGAGCTATCTCAAAAGACCTCCAGACCATTGGCATGTCTTCTGTCGTCATATATACATTCAAAGAGAATGATGTTATCAACTTCGTAAGCAACTACACATACAGCTCATTGGAAAAGATGCTGCGTACCAACATGAAATCGACATTAAAGGAGATTATAGGTAAGTATAGTATATATGACCTTACATCTGCAACTGAAATGATTTCAAAAGAGGTTTGGGCAGCTATGAATCAGAAATGTATGCATATGCCTATTATAATCACTCAGCTTAACGTGAACAACTGGGACTGGTCAGATGCTTTCGACCGTCAGATAGCGGAGACGATGGCACGTACACAACAAGAGAAGACCGCTAAAGCTGACGTAGCAGTTGCCCAAGCGCAGGCGCAGAAACAGATTGCAGAGGCAAGAGCAAAGTTTACAGCCGACTCAATCAATGCCGCAACCGCAAAACAGGTTGCCATAACCAAATCACTTGGTGAGCTGGAAGCTGCAAAGAACAATGCCGAGGCAAAACGAATCGCAGCTGACGCCCAGGCTTATGAGAATATGAAGATTGCACAAAACATGGAGATGATGCGCAAACAATGGGCTCACGAAGAGGAGATGGCACGTCTCGAAAAGTGGAATGGTATCGAACCGGGCTCAAGCGCTACTCAGTATATCGTGACACCAAACTACTCTGCTCTCTCTTCTCATACCGCCAAATAGTTTTTATTTGTTAATTTTATAAATGGAGCGCCAACTTTTCTTGGCGCTCTTACTTTTTCAATAGGAAATATCAATAATAGCCACATTTTATACACTATTATAGTTACGATGACATTCCATATCATTAAAATTGCTAACTTTGGTGCGCATGCAATCTAATAAAATGACCACTAACGTTACTTCTGACATATTTGCTCGGCTCATTAGTAGCGGAGTGTACCTGTGGGATCACAATTGTGACCACAATACCTATAGGTACTCTGAAGAATTCTGTTCGTTCTTTGGAATCCCCAATAAAGAGCTGACTATTAGTGATATATTAGATTATATTCATACTGATTACTCCCCAAAAAGCAATAGCCTCGCATCCGACGAATTGGTGATTTTACCTTTCAAAGCAAACAATAATATTGTTTGGGTTGAGTTCAGTAGTGTATCAAAATATATAGACGAAGCTGGTTGTAAACATAGATGCGGAACAGCAAAGGTTTTGAAGAATTCGTCTGACATAGACAATGCTAAGCAGAGTGGTATAGCAATTGAGAGCGTAAGCAAACTGCTTCAGACCCTCACAATCATGTCGTCAAAAGTGCGATTTTCACAAGGCATTCATATGCTATTGCGAGAACTTCACAAAAATGTTCCCAGTGTGAGAACAGGTGTCTTGAAATGGGAGAGTGGTAAGGAATTTTCAATAGTTGACATAGTTGGGGGTACATTGTACGATGCTCAGAAAGACCCACTATCAAAAGGTAGTGTTGTCAGTTCCCCTCTATTACAACAAGTTTGTACAAGTGGCATTACATTCTCTTGCAACGACATATCAACAATCGATAAAGCCTGGGGATTAGAGAAATCCTTTCTTGTCGAACACCATCAATCCGCCCTCCTAATTGCACCGATTAAGATTGGAGAGATGGTATATGGAATAATCGGCATCGTTAATTACTCAAAGAACATTTGGACACCTCTCGACTTAAAGTGGGTTGAGGTTCTTGCCAATAGTATTGCTCTTTGCCTGATGCAGACTCAACAAAACGAAGCCCTTGAACACCAGCTGGAACTCAACTACGAAGCATGCAGAACTCTTGGAATCACGACATGGCAAATGGATTGCGCAACATGGGAGCGCAAGGATTATATTTATATAGATGGCGAGGTTAGAGAGACTATCGTAACCAAAGAAGACCTCATCAATGATATTCATCCAGACGACCTGGAGAGATATAAAAATCTCGTAGAGAGCCTGATTAGCCGGAAAACATCGAATGTTATTGCCCGCATCAGAAGTCTGAACTTCCGCAAACGAGAGATGCACTGGTACGAGGTAACAGGTCGCGTAGTCGAAATGGACGACAATGGTGTCCCGACCCTAATCGTTGGTATAGCCCGCGACATTGATGCTGAAGTCAAGAAACAAGAGATGGAGAAGCATGCCCACGAAATGCAGAATACTGTATACAATAGTCTTCCTGCAGGTATTGAATTCTTCGATATTCACGGAAACCCTACATTCATCAACAATCATATTTATGATATCTATGGAGTTGGCAGTGAGGAACGCGAAGCCTTCTCGAAACTAAATTTGTTCAAATACCCTCTACTATCAGAAAAAGACAAACAACTTATCAGTAGCAGCGATAAATGTGAACTATATTTCCGTTTAGAGAATGCTGAACCAAATCCATTCTCGCCCAAGAAAATCAAAAAGGACCCTACAGAGATTGCTATGCGCATCTCCAAACTATATCTCAATGATATCTTTACAGGCTACATGACTGTTGTCATTGATAACTCAGATATCATGATTCAAAGAAGAAAACTTGAGATATTTGAGACTTATTTCTCAGAGATTGGTCATGTAGCAAAAGTTGGCATCAGCTTCTCTGCCAATGACCAGGAATTTGCATCGGAACAGTGGAATAGAAACTTCGGCATCGATGCCACTGCTCCAGTAGCCCGTCATGTTCTCGAGTATACAAATATTCATCATGAAGACTTAGCGGTACTTGGAGAGTTATATGATAAACTAATCACAGGCAATGTCAATAGCATTCAACATACCGTCAGGGTACTGCAGCAAGATGGTATGCAACATTGGGTGAAAATAAGTTGCGTCCGAAGCAAGAGCGGAAACGGTATAACAGGTATCAACATCGATGTTACAGAAAGAAAAGAGACCGAACAGATGCTTGTAACAGCTCGGAAAAAAGCTGAGAAAACAGACCTCCTGAAATCGCGATTCGTTGCTAATATTAGTCACCAAATCAGGACTCCGCTGAATGCTATTGTGGGTTTCTCTGAATTGCTGATGGACACACAAAATGAAGACCAACGACGACAATATTCAGAGATTATCCATTGCAATAATGACTTACTGATCAAACTTGTTTCCGACATTCTGGACCTGTCTCAGATTGAAAGCGGAAGCCTGAGTTGGAACTATAAGATGGTTAATGTCAACTCATTATGCTACAAACTGCATAGTAAATATGCTAAACAAGTTCCCGCGGGGGTTGACTTTATATACTATCCATCTCTATCCTACATTGACATTCAGGCCTATTGTGACGAACTGCGTGTACTTCAGATTCTTAACAACTTTATTACTAACGCGTTCAAATTTACTGAAAAGGGACGTGTGCTCCTCTGGTATGAGGTAGTTAACAAAAAACTCATCTTCCATGTTTCAGATACAGGCAAGGGAATACCCGAAGAGAAACTAAATACTATTTTTGATACGTTTGTTAAGCTCGACCTATACTCTGTCGGCACTGGATTAGGACTTCCTATATGTTATGGGCTTGCCCAGCAGATGGGCGGTCAGGTCGGAGTCAAATCTGAAGTTAAAGAGGGGTCCCACTTCTGGCTATCCATACCTTTCATTGAAAGCAATGAGGTTGCACGACTTTCGGCAACAAGCAGCTCCAACGATGATGATGATAATAAAGAATGGTGGGAAGAGGGAGAATCAAATGTAAATATAAAGGCTATCATTCAGAGACATCGTACTGTAATCGTTCTTGAAGATGATGCCGACACCATGCTCTACCTGTCGAACGCCATTGACAAGATGGATGTAATGCAAGCGTCAGCCGATGAATTCATAACATTTTGGCTGGAGAAGAAACCATTACTCACTATTATTGATATCCGCTCATGTTCCGATGTAGCAGAAGAGATAATACAGTGCATACGTGCTTGTGGTGATGAATATAAGATTATAGCTCTCAACGATTCATCTACGATGATTAGTGAAGAGCATCTTATGACGATAGGGACAGATTCAGTTCTTCAAATGCCTATGTCTCTTATTCGGTTAAAGGCCGAAATTGATTATTATTCAAATTCTAACATATAGTCATTATGGCTCATATCGCTATAGTAGCTCCTTCGGGACTCATCAACATTGAATTGTTACAACGCGGAATAAAGGTCCTTGAGCAGGCAGGACACACTATAGATATAATGCCACATGTCTGTGGCACTCCAAATAGAGTATTCAGTGAAACAGATGAGAACAGAGCATCTGATTTGATAAAAGCAATGACAATGCCTGGCATCGACATTGTTATATGCACTCGTGGGGGCTATGGTGCTGTGCGCACAGCTCAGTTGCTGCCTCGTGGCTTTTGGTCTCACTATGATGGCCGACCTTTAGTCGGCTTTTCCGACATCACAGTTTTTCACTCATTGGCAGCTATGCATGGGCATAGTACTATACACGGACCTATGATAAAACACTTTGCACTTAAAGGATTAGATTCAAATGACATCAAAGCTACATTAGAGGCTATGGAAGGCAAAAGCGTAAAGATGACATTGAACTCTCATAGCCTCAATCGATTAGGGAAAGCATCGGGAACCCTTATAGGCGGCAATCTATCCATTCTATACTCTTTAAGAGGAACTTATGCCGATGTCCTAAAAAATCCAAAGGGAAAAATCCTTTTCATAGAGGATTTAGCTGAATATCACTACCATATCGACAGAATGATGCAAAACTTGCGACTGGGCGGTGTTCTTAAAAAAATAGACGGATTAATTGTGGGACAGTTTACAGATATGAAAGATGGTTCTACTCCTTTCGGACTGAATGCATATGAGATAATTGCTGAAGCTATGAAAGGAACGTCATGCCCAATCTTATTCGGGTACCCCGCTGGTCATGCTGACGATGTAAATTTTCCACTTCGTATGGGGAAACCGATTTCAATTGATGGTTTGTCAATCATAAACTGAAACCAAAAACAAAATGTAAAATCTATTAAATACATCTTATAGTATTATCTTTGTAACCTGAAGTGCAACAAAATGTACTGAAATTAGATAGCTATATGTTATGTTCAGAGTTGTAAGTGCTATATCATTAATAATATCATTGTCGGGCATCTTTACAAATGCTCAGAATGTCAAATATTATTCGAGTGAGAGTTCTATGCTCTCAAATAGCTTGATAAACCACATTATTCAGGATTCTTATGGCTATGTGTGGGTCGCAACAGAAGATGGATTGAATAGGTTTGATGGGTCTGACTTTTTTGTATATCGTACAAAGGCAACGGATGTTTTTCACGATGGGTCTGGTCTAAATGCAAACTATATCCAGACAATGTTTGAAGACTCCCAAAAGAATCTATGGATAGGCACCATTAGGGGACTACAACGCTATAACCGTACGAGCGACTCATTCGAGACTATTCCCATCGTAGCTATAGGCGATACCATTGCTGCTCATGTCACTGGCATTGTTGAAGACAACGAAGGACAAATCTGGATTGCTACAAGTGGCCGTGGCGTTCTTTGTTATAATGGTAGCGTAGCAACACATCCTGACAACTTTAAAGCTATAGCCTCACTTGATTTCATATCGTCCATATCCTTTGATAAAAACGGAGACCTATGGCTTGTTGCTTTTAAGAATGGCGTTTACAGATGCAACACAAAAAGAGGTGCTATATCGCTGATAAAACTGACAAGCACATCACAATTAAATGCTACTACATCTATCACCCACTGCGAGGATGGAAAAACATTCATAAACATCAATGATGAAGGCCTATACATCTTCGATGAAGAGAGTGAACGTTTTGTTCCTTCCGATATTACCAAGATATATGGCGCAGTTAATATATTCTCTTTCGCTTCAGACAAGGAGAATTATTACATCGGCACAGAGGGGAAAGGATTAATAACTCATCATATCAGAACAGGCAAAGGAGAAGTCCTCGATTATTATATTCCGCACGTCGATCTCAAAAAGGCCAAGGTTCATAGCATTCTCATCGACCGTGATGGCAATATGTGGCTTGGTTTATTCCAAAAGGGTATTCTGCTCGTCCCACGGCAAACGGCACACTTTACAACTTACAGCTATACTCAAGGTGTTAAGAACAGCATAGGGTCGGGCTCAGTGATGAGTATATGCGCACAAAACGATGGCCGCCTATGGTTGGGTATTGATTCGGATGGCCTCTATTGCGTCGATAGTAATGGAAATGCAAATCATATTGAGAATGCAAATATGCCATCGACCATTATGAATATATATCAGAATGGAAACGACCTGTTACTCGCCTCTTATAACAAAGGTCTTCTCAAGTATAACATAACGTCAGGAGAGATAACATCTCTAAATGAGCCACTGAAATCTGCTCATAAAAACTACGATAATCGTACTACATCCATTGTTAAAGATTCACGAGGTCGAATCTGGGTCGGTTCGTTTGGTTGCGGTGTTTTTGTCTATTCATCAGACCTTCAGCATGCCATAGCATACTCTTCAACAAGCGAGCGCGTTGATTACTCTCGCAACGAACCCGTAAACAACTGGGTTAACTGCTTGTGCACCGACCATAACAATATATGGATGGGTACCTATGGTGGCTTATCATGCTATGACATTGGGAAAGAGTCTTTCATTGCCATTAGCGACACACTTAGAAATCACATCGGGAAAAGAGTTATATACAGCATTGCTGCAGATGAAAAAAACAACAACCTATGGTTTGCTACCAATGATGGCATTTTCTGTTACAATCAAGATACGATGGAGTGTATCCATCTGACAGAAGAAGAGGGTCTTCCGAGCAACACAAATGTCTCGGTACGCACCGACAGCTTAGGTCGTGCCTGGATTGGAACATATAATGGCTTATCCTGCATACAGATAAATAAAGACCAGACATCGCATATCGATAATTTCCATTATCACAATGGATTGCAGGGTAACGAATTTTCAAGAGATGCTGCTATATACAACGCAAGTAACGGTCGCATGTATTTCGGCGGTACTGGTGGCGTCTCAAGCTTCAACCCATATGAGACTGAAGCAGATTCCATCGACCTACATCTCTTATTTACACAATTCTTCCTGAACGGTCGTTTTGCTGGTAACTGCGTCCCTGAATCTGGACCTATTAAGTTCTCTTCATCCGAAAAATCATTCAGCGTCGGACTTACTACCATGAACTTCGTCAATCCAGAGTTCGTCAGATATATGTATTATCTCGAAGGATTCGATAATGGATGGCAAGAGACCGCTTATGGTGATAAGCAGATAACATATACAAACATCCTGCATGGGCAATACACGCTCCACGTAAAGGCTAATCTGGGAGGCACTATGTCGGCTGAAAAGACTCTCGATATAGAGATTCAGCCTTTATGGTGGCAAACCAATTGGGCTATAGTCATATACTTGCTGTTGTTCATAGGGGTAGTTCTGCTTTTGTACTACCTCATACAACAACGAAAGATTATCCATCAGCAACTTGTTGACCAACAACATCTTCAAGAAATAGACGAGGCTAAATTCCAATTCTTTTTCAATATCTCCCATGAGATACGCACACCTCTTACACTGATTCTCAACCCTGTAAAACAAATGTTGCAAAACAACAATATGGAGGAATCGGCAAAGAAAAACCTGCTTATTATCAGTCGCAACGCTCAACGAATACTACGCCTTATAAACCAGCTCTTAGATATTCGTAAGATAGAGAAGGGCCAATTTGCTGTTAGATCATATAAAACAGACATCTCAAAATTTGTAGAGAACATCCTGTCATCGTTTGAAAGCGTCGCTAATAGCAAGGGTATAGAGACGAATATGAGCGTTGAAATGTCCGACCGGATGGTTGAGATTGATACAACAAATTTCGACAAAGTCATTTACAACCTCTATTCCAATGCCTTTAAGTTCACCCCTAATAAAGATGGTATTATAAAAACTCACATATACGAAGAGAAAGATTCCGAATATGTGATAATAGATATAACAGATAATGGACCTGGAGTGGAAGTGGAACAACGGTCAAGAATCTTTGATAGGTTTTATCAGGTGACTGGTCGACAAGACGCTCAATTCCTCGGTACTGGAATAGGTCTACATCTCACACGAAGCATTGTTATGTTACATGGTGGCACAATTGCGGTTCTTGACAACCAGGAAAACTTTGCAACCGGCAGTACATTCAGAATTAGAATACCACGCTGTCAACCTGTTTCTGGCGAACAATTCAGCGCTAAAAATATTCAACAAACTGATAAAGAGGCCTTCACTAACGAAAATTTCTCCGCCTCGCTCTATGTTGAACAACCAGAGATGAGTAATTCTGATTCTAAGGTTCGAAGCACAACAAATCATAAGATACTGGTCGTTGATGACGAAGTAGAGATAAGTCAGTATATTACAGAGCAACTTCAGCGCAGATATAAGGTTACGACGTGTAGTAATGGGAAACAGGCATTAGACTGCATACTTAATGAGCCTTTCGACCTTGTTATAACTGATGTCATGATGCCCGAGATGGATGGACTTACTCTCTGTAAGAAGATTAAACAGAACCTACTTATAAACCATATTCCAGTAATTCTGCTTACGGCTAAACATTCAGATGCCGACAGGAATATGGGATTGCTCACAGGGGCTGATGCATATATCGCTAAGCCGTTTGATATGACAATCTTATTATCAACAATAAAGAGCATTCTAAGCAACCGCGAACGCATCTTGAGCCGTTTTGCAAACTCCGCTCCTGACAGAGCCCAGATTCGTCATATCGAGATAAAGTCTGTAGATGAAGTTCTTATGCAAAAGGTTACCGACTATATAGAACAACACATATCAGACCCTCAGATGAATGTCGAGACACTTGCAGATCATGTCGGAATGAGTCGTGTTCATATGCATAGGAAACTAAAGGAACTGACAGGTCGCAGCGCACGTGAGTTTATACGAACCATACGACTGCAGCAAGCCGCAATCCTTTTGGGTGAAAAGAAACTGAATATATCCGAGGTTGCCTACGCCTTAGGGTATACTAACCTCTCACATTTCTCTTCTACATTCAAGGATTTTTATGGTGCCTCTCCTAAAGAGTATATGGAGAAACATCTCGAAGAAGAGTCTAAGAAAAAAGAGAGTGAATGATAATAGATTGACTAACTATTCAGTCAAATTGAAAATGAAACAACTTAAAATAACATTGCTGGTAGCTGCTATGGCAATACTGGTATCAGCTTGTTCGTGTAATAAATCAAAGCAACAGCAAGATTATCCACAAATAGATACAACAATAGCGATTATACCACAACCGACACCATCGGACCCATCAAAAAGTACAGATATATTGTTCACACAATGGGTGCTTGTCGGCTTATATGAAAATGATAATATTACGATTGAGTTAAATGACGATTCGACCTGCTCTATTTCACGTCATAAGCAATTCGATACTACAATAACATTCTGCGGAACATATGTGCAGAACGAGAATTATCTGACCTTAATCGTCAAGCCTGAGTTTGACGAGAATACTGATTACGTAACAATCAAAGCAAAGTATAAAAGGATAGATTCTCATTATATCCATATCACGTTCTCTAACGGCTTTGTCGATAATGTCAGCGGCTATTTCTTCGACTCAGAATATAGTGGTGAATACCCGACAAGTGCCTCTGCTAAAAATTTCAAAGAGTTGCTAAGAGCAGTTCAAGAGTATAATTTTGATATGGAGGCATATTCACTAAATTCTGTTTTTCATTCCTCAGACGAGCAAGTTTTCATAGATGAAGAAAACAGATATATGAGGTTTTGCAACAAAGAGAATAACCTTGAAGTTCAAGCTTGCTACTGGGAGTTAGGTTGTAATAGATATCTCATCGGTATTGTTGCCTCTACTGATGGCGTTTCAAACTATACAAATTTCAATTACATCGACCTTAACAGACATACCATAAAATGGGCGGGTAGATTATTCAATTTTCCCAAAGAGATTGATGACGATGAAGCCCCACTATACTATTCTCTGCCCCATCAAGGAACAGATGATATAACACTTAAAGATGTTGGATCAGGTAAAGAATACCTCCTTAAGTTCACAGGAAGAGAGTTCAATCCCAAATAAAATTCACACTCTTCTTTGAAAAGCAAAATAATTTCATTTACTTTGTGCCACAAGTAACAAATAGATGATTTCAATAAATATGATATGGCGATGGTGGCTTCCACTCAAATCTTCAACAACAGGAGATAACGCTTGACCATGTCTGTTTAAATAACAAAATACAAAGGTCTTGCCGTACTCCACGGCAAGACCTTTAATTTTACCTAATAACAATGCTATGGTAAAAATAAAAATTTGTGGAATGACTGATATTGATAATGTCAGTAAGATTCTCTTCTTGAAACCAGACTACCTTGGGTTTATTTTTTATCCAAAGTCGCCACGTTATGTCGTTGGTAGTCTAAAGCCTGAAATGCTCAGCATCATACCAAGCCGGGTACATCGCGTTGGACTATTTGTCAATGCCAGCGAGACTGAGATACGTCAGACAGCGCAGACATGGGGTTTGCAGACAATTCAAATGCATGGTGACGAACCCCCGTCTCTATGTAAGGCTATACACGATGCTGGTTTTGAAGTAATAAAGGCTTTTCATATTGAGACAGCCCGCGACTTTGAAAATGTCAGTGAGTATGCAGAGTGCGCTGATTATTATCTGTTCGACACTAAATCTGCCTCATATGGTGGTAGTGGACAGGGATTTGATTGGCAGCTTATTCTTAGACAGCCTATTCGCAAACCTTGGTTTGTGGCAGGAGGAATTGGTCCTGATAATATAGAAGAGGCTGCACAATGTGGAGCCTACGCAATAGACTTAAATAGTCGCTTTGAAATATCTCCTGGAATTAAGGATTACGATATATTGCGCGAGTCTATTGGAAGAATTAAAAACAAGAAATAATAAAACACAGGTTATAATGTCAAAATACCAAGTAAATAACAATGGATACTATGGCAGATTTGGAGGACAATATGTCCCTGAGATGCTTTATCCAAACGTTGAAACTCTTCGCCATTCTTATCTCGATATAATAAATTCCGATAGTTTCCAAAAGGAGTACAAAGAGCTACTTAAGAATTATGTCGGACGCCCAACACCTCTTACTCTTGCCAAACGTATGTCAGCAGAGTATAATGCAAATATCTGGCTTAAAAGAGAAGATTGTGCCCATACAGGAGCGCATAAAATCAACAATGCCATAGGACAGATTCTAATCGCACGTCATATGGGGAAGACTCGTATTATTGCAGAGACGGGTGCCGGACAACATGGTGTTGCAACAGCTACGGTGTGTGCTATGTTCGGAATGAAATGTGCTGTATATATGGGGGAGGTCGACATTGAGCGGCAGGCTCCCAACGTTGCCCGAATGAAAATGTTGGGCGCCGAGGTAATACCCGCTGTCTCAGGAAATATGACTCTTAAAGATGCTACAAACGAAGCTTTGCGCGACTGGATATCAAATCCTGAGGATACTTTCTACCTCATCGGATCAGTCGTCGGACCTCATCCCTACCCTGATATGGTTGCCAAACTGCAAGCAATAATATCAGAAGAGAGTAAAAGTCAGTTTAGAGAACAGAGCGGAGGTAAAGACCTGCCAGATTACGTCGTCGCCTGCATAGGTGGTGGCTCAAATGCAGCAGGTTCGTTCTACTACTATCTAAATGACGAAAACGTCAGATTAATAGCAATAGAAGCAGCAGGATTAGGTCTTAACTCCAAAGATACAGCCGCATCAATCAGTCGTGGTTCTGAAGGCATAATACATGGCTCACGAACTATGCTGATGCAGACTGATGATGGACAGATTATAGAACCATATTCCATATCTGCTGGACTCGACTATCCTGGTGTCGGCCCTCTCCACTCTTTCCTCTCCGAATGTGGAAGAGAGACAGTGCTTGCCGCAACTGACCAAGAGGCTCTCGACGCAGCTATAGAACTGACACGTCTCGAAGGTATCATCCCCGCTCTCGAGAGTGCTCACGCTTTGGCGGGTCTGCGCAAATTAAAACTTAAAAAGAATGATAACGTGATTGTTACTATTTCTGGTCGCGGAGACAAAGATATGGCAACATACATGAATAGGTTCAATCTATAATTCTTATACCATGAATAGATTAGATGCATTACTACAACAAAAAGACAATTTGCTCTCTATATATTTCACGGCTGGCTACCCAAGCCTCAATGATACAATGAAAATCCTTGAGGGACTTAACAATGCTGGTGCCGATTTTGTTGAGATTGGAATGCCATTTTCAGATCCTCTCGCTGACGGCCCTGTCATACAACGCGCCAGTCTCGACGCCTTGAATAATGGAATTAGCATCAAAAAGATGTTTGAACAGATAAGAGATATGCGACGGAGCATCACTATCCCTGTTGTCCTTATGGGTTATATAAATCCCATAATGCATTTTGGTATGGAGAATTTCGTCTCCAAATGTCAAGCGGTTGGAGTAGATGGCTTAATACTACCTGATTTGCCATGGGATGAATATGTTGAAAAATATAAAGCTATGATGGATAATGCCAGTATCCGTTTCATTCCACTTATTGCGCCTCAAACCCCAGACGACCGTGTACGGCATATCGATGAAAAATGTGATGGATTCATTTATATGGTTGCATCTGCTGGCATCACTGGCAAAATCAATACATCTGAAGATTATCGCACAAAGTACTTCAACCGCATACGCAACCTTAAGTTGCGCAATAAGACCTTAATAGGTTTCGGTATCACGGATAATGCTGGATATAAACACGCCTGTCAACATGCTTCAGGAGCTATTGTTGGCACAGCGTTTATCAAGCACATTCAAGAAAAAGGTGCTTCAGCCGAAAGTATCAACAGTTTTATCAGTAGATTAAAAGGTTAATCAAGACTCAATGGATATGAACGAAACTAATCATAGGCTTTTCGGTCTGACCGATTCCGAGGTTCTGACAAGTCGTTCCAAATATGGAAACAATGTCTTAACTCCGCCTAAGAAGGAGCCCTGGTGGACAAAATTACTTGAGAAATTCTACGATCCTCTCATCATCATACTCCTTATTGCTGGAACACTTTCCATCGGAATATCTGTTTTCGAATACTCCACAGGGTCAGACTACAAAGTCTTTTTTGAACCCGTCGGCATCTTTGTCGCTATTATTCTCGCTACGGGCCTTGCCTTTATATTTGAGATGCGTGCCGATAAAGAGTTCGCTATTCTCAATAAAGTAAGCGATGACGAAGCTGTGAAAGTCATTCGCAATGGCGGAACTATTCAGATTCCCCGACGTGATGTCGTAGTTGGTGATATCGTGGTTCTCTCTACAGGCGATGAAGTACCAGCCGACTGCGAACTGATTGAATCGGTCGTTCTTCAGGTCGATGAATCCTCTTTAACTGGCGAAACAATATGTAGCAAGACAACCAACCCTAATGAGTTTGATGCTAATGCTACATATCCTTCAAACCATGTTTTGCGAGGAACAAAGATTATGGAAGGACATGCCCTCGCCAAAGTGCTGAAGGTAGGAGATGCTACGGAGAACGGAAAGGTTTTTGTTCAGTCCCAAATTGATCAAAGCGTTAAGACTCCACTTAATGAGCAACTTGAGCGACTGGGAAATCTCATCACATGGACATCATACGTACTTGCTCTGTTAATTGTCATAGGGCGAGTTGTTTTGTACTTCATCAACAATACCGAACAAGATTTCGATTGGATAGCCTTTACTGGATACCTTTTGCAAACTATCATGATAGTCGTTGCTCTCATCGTCGTAGCTGTTCCTGAGGGACTTCCAATGGCTGTGACTCTGAGTCTGGCTTATAGCATGAAACGGATGCTACGAACAAATAATCTCGTTCGTAAGATGCATGCCTGCGAAACTATGGGTGCTGCAACAGTGATATGCACAGATAAGACAGGAACACTGACTCAAAATAGAATGAACGTAGCCGATACCTGTTTCTTCACTAATGATATAAATCTTATTTACGAAGGTATCGCCGTCAATTCAACAGCATCTCTTGATTGTTCCGGTAAAGAAATTAAAGTTGTTGGGAACCCTACCGAAGGTGCATTGTTATTATGGTTAAGCAAATGTAATATTGATTACACTCAACTCAAGTCACAGTCGGTCCGTACCTCCGAACTCCCCTTCTCTACTGAACGCAAGTATATGGCGACCCAGATTCATTCTGCCATTAATAATCGGGATGTTCTGTACGTTAAGGGCGCTCCAGAGATTGTTTTAGGACTATGCAAGACAATTGAAGGAAATACTCAAAGAGAGGCCATTGAAAAACAGCTTTTACGATACCAACGTCAGGGCATGCGAACCTTAGGTTTTGCTTACCAGATTATTCCTTCAGGTGAGAACCTGATAAACAGCAACGGCATAAAAGCAGATGAACTGATATTTGCTGGTATTGTAGCTATTGCCGACCCCATAAGAGAAGATGTGCCACCTGCTGTTGAAGAGTGTCGTCAAGCTGGCATCAAAATAAAAATAGTCACTGGAGACACATCAGAAACAGCACGTGAGATAGCACGACAAATAAAACTTTGGGATGACAAAACTGATGACGACAGAAACATCATCACCGGCCCTGAATTTGCTGCTTTATCAGACGAAGAATTAAAATCAAAAATCAACAACTTTAAGGTCATTTCGCGAGCTCGCCCAATGGATAAGAAACGGCTTGTGGAGACATTACAGCAACTTGGAGAGGTTGTCGCTGTTACTGGAGATGGTACAAACGATGCTCCTGCTTTGAAATCAGCTCATGTCGGGCTATCCATGGGTGACGGTACAAGCGTGGCTAAAGAGGCTTCAGATATTACTATAATTGACAACTCTTTTCAGTCTATAGGAAAAGCTGTTATGTGGGGCCGCTCTCTATACCTCAACATACAACGATTCATTCTTTTCCAAATGACTGTTAACGTTGCGGCTTGTCTGACTGTTCTTGCTGGCGCATTTATGGGGACTCAGTCGCCCCTCACAGTGACCCAGATGTTGTGGGTCAATCTCATTATGGATACCTTCGCTGCCATGGCACTTGCCTCATTACCTCCCGACTCAAATGTCATGAACAAAAAACCACGCGACCGCAAGTCATTCATCATCAGTAGGGAAATGGCATTCAACATCATCATAGTCGGAGGATTTTTCTTTATTCTAATGTCGGGACTTTGGTATACGATGCACCATTTCGAGATTGCAAATGCACAAGATCTTTTCACGCTCAGCTGGAAGCCATGCGATAAGAGTTCTCGTATTCTTTCTCCATCAGAGTGCAGCCTCTTCTTTTCGTTGTTCGTTATGCTACAATTCTGGAATATGTTCAATGCTCGCGCCTTTATGACCCATAAATCCGCCTTTCGATTCAAAGACTGCAACGGATTCATTTTTATAGCTTCCATCATACTGATTGGCCAGATACTCATAGTAAATAATGGCGGAGATTTCTTCCAGGTTGAAGCTATAAACTTCATGGATTGGATCTGGATAATAATAGGGACAAGCCCAATCCTATTAATCGGAGAATTGGTACGGGGTCTAAAAAAATGAGTTTATTAAATCTCATATTTGTCACTAAATAGTATCTTTGCATACTATACTGCGAGATAGCATATTGATATGATAGTTAGGATAACGAAAGAGTTTAACTTTGAAATGGCCCATCTTCTGAGTAACTATGATGGGTTATGCCGTAATTTGCACGGCCATTCTTATCGTCTTCTCGTAACTGTCAAGGGCGAGGTTCTTCGTGACGAAAGCTCACCCAAGAGAGGTATGGTCATGGACTTCAGTATTCTGAAAAAAATCGTCAAAGAACAGATTGTTGATAAATTAGACCATGCTACACTCATCTATGACAAGGTGCAACAGGGACTACAACTGAAAGGTATTGCTGAACGAATATATCCAGTACCATATGAACCAACTTGCGAAAATATGGTGGCTCATTTTGCTATCAGAATACAGAATTGTTTGCCTCACGGGATTGAACTCGTACGCGTAAAATTGTATGAGACAACAACAAGTTTCGCAGAATGGTATACTGAAGATAATCCAGAACCAGTAGCAGAATAATGATAGATAATATAAGAAAGCCCATAAAAAGCCACATGCAGGCTTTTGAACCATATTTCAAACAGCAGTTGCAGTCGCCCGACAAATTGCTCTCTTTGGTGACAAATTATATCATCCGGAAGAATGGCAAAAAGATGCGTCCTATGCTGGTCTTTCTCTCTGCTCTACAGGCTGGCGGCGTCTCAGATGCTTCAAAGGTTGCAGCTACATTAATTGAACTTCTCCATACAGCAACTCTTGTTCACGACGATATCGTGGACGAAGCTGAACAACGAAGAGGTCAATTGAGCGTAAACGCTATGTGGAACTCTAAACTGGCTGTTTTGGTTGGCGACTTCTTCCTTGCCAGAGGGCTACAAATCGCCATAGAGAATAATCAGATAGGTATTCTCAAAGTTGTGTCAGATGCGGTACAAGAGATTAGCGAAGGCGAACTTCTGCAAATGGAACATGCTAACAAACTGAATATAGACGAGAATTCATACTACGAGGTTATAAGAAAAAAGACAGCAACCTTGATTGCAGCATGTACAAAATCGGGAGCTATATCTGCTTCCGCCCCTGATGATATTGTCAGTGCTATGTATCAATATGGACTCAATCTGGGTATTGCCTTTCAGATAAAAGACGATATATTTGATTATCACAAGACATCATTAATAGGCAAACCAACGGGAAACGACCTTAAGGAACGTAAGATTACCCTCCCACTCATACACGCCCTCGACGTGGCTCCTGTTGATGAAAAAAAAACGCTGATGTACCTGATTAAGAAACGATACAAAGAGGACTCTACATTCCAGATTGCAAGCGAGTTTGTCAAGAGGTATGAGGGCATTGAGTATGCTACTCTCAAAATGCATGAGTACGGCCAAAAGGCTCTCAATGCTCTGCACTCTCTACCCCAAACTGAAGCCACAAGAAGTTTGGAGGACCTCATTCTCTACAACGAGAATCGCAAGAAATAATACGCTTCCCATCACTTTTATTCTACACACATACCTACCTTCTCTTTCCTCCTGGTGATTGTTTCATTTCCTGCCCAATCAGAACGTCCACTACTGGACCATATACAGCAACTGTCTCAATTCGATAATGGGTCAACCGCTACCTTTCATACATACGACTATAACCAACAGAGAATTATAAACGGATTGAGCAATTATTATATTATAAAGTGTCAATATTGGGAAATAGCAACTATATTTATGCTCAAGAATACCAATTCTGACACAATGGAAGACATTTAAATGTTATAGGATAGTGTGGTTATCAAAAGATCTCTGCCAAAGTGAAGGAGTTTCGATTGAAGCAAAGCATATCTCGCACGATTTGGCTATGAGTTTTGGCGTCTCCGTCCATCCATCGTACTCATAGGAGATGGTGATATTAAGTCGTTCGATTCTTTTATGAGATTAGCAGATTCCTACGGGATATGAGACTCTCTTTAAGATTAAAAAATACAAAGGAGTTAAGTTGAACCTGATTCACAGATTGTCAATTGTTCTTAAAAATTGAAATCGTGAATAATATGGGAAAAAAAATATTACTAATTTTGGAGCATCTTAATTCATAACGATACCACAACAATATGGGTGGCTTTTTCGGAACAATACAACGTAAAGAGTGCCGGGTAGATCTTTTTTACGGTACTGATTATAATTCTCATTTAGGCACAAAACGTGCTGGCCTGGCAACATACGATGAAGTGTTGCATCTTTTCAACCGCAAGATTCACAATCTTGAGAGTTCATACTTCCGTTCAAAGTTCGAGCCAGATCTCGATATGTTTAACGGCTCCCAGGGTATTGGCGTCATAAGCGATACCGACCCGCAGCCAATCATGATTAACTCTCATCTTGGAAAGTTTGCCATAGTTACTGTTGCTAAGATTAACAACATGGCCAAACTTGAGAAGGAACTCATTTCTGAAAACAAGCACTTCGCAGAACTTACCTCAGGAGCTACTAACCAGACCGAGTTGGTAGCTTTACTTATTACCAGAGGTAAGACATTTGTCGAAGGCATCGAAGAGGTATATCGATGCATAGAGGGCTCTTGCTCGATGCTCATATTGACAGAAAATGGTATTATTGCAGCACGCGACAAACTTGGCCGTACTCCAATCGTTGTTGGTAAAAAGGAGGGAGCTTGGGCTGTGTCAAGTGAATCTACCGCATTCCATAATCTCGGATATGATATAGATAGTTACGTGGGACCTGGCGAGATTATTCATCTGACAAGTGATGGTGTCACACAATTGCGTAAGCCTGAAAAGAAGATGCAGATATGTAGTTTCCTTTGGGTATACTACGGATTCCCAACCTCATGCTACGAAGGACGCAATGTTGAGGATGTTCGTTTTGCCTGCGGTGAAGCTATGGGTAAGTGCGATAATAGCTGCGTAGATTGTGTCTGTGGGATTCCTGATTCTGGAACTGGCATGGCACTCGGATATGCAGAGGGCAAGAATGTCCCATACCATAGAGCAATATCAAAATATACTCCTACGTGGCCTCGTAGCTTTACTCCTGGGCGTCAGGAGATGCGAGACCTTGTTGCAAAAATGAAACTCATACCTAACCCTGCTATGGTTCAGGGCAAGAAGTTGCTCTTCTGTGACGACTCAATTGTTCGTGGTACACAGCTGCGTAATCATGCTCAGAATTTAAAGAAATATGGGGCAAAGGAGATTCATATGCGCATTGCATGTCCTCCTTTAGTATATGGATGTAAATATATTGGTTTCTCCGCCTCTAAAAGCGATATGGAGCTTATAACCCGTCGTATTATCAACGACTTCGAAGGCTCTCCAGATGCAAAACTCGACCTGTATGCTAAAGCTGGAACGCCCGAGTACGAGAGAATGGTTGAAGAAATACGTAAACGTCTTGATCTCACGTCATTGAAGTTTACCTCTATCGAGACCCTTGTGGAGGCTATAGGCATACCGAAAGAGCAGATCTGTACACATTGCTTCGACGGATCAAGTTATTATTGATACCTTATAAACTTTTATTTTTCATATCGATATGGGGAGTTAAATAGCAATATTGGCTCCCCATTCTACTTTTTGGAATATATTATTGGAAACGAAAAAGGCGATGTATAGGCTAAATACCTTATACATTGCCCTTTATTTTCTCTATCAGCACACGTAATCTATGTGCCTCGATACTTAAATAATCTTAAGCCTCTGGTTCAGCATCTGCCTCGGCCTTCTCCTCTTCTGTCATCTGCGGTAGAGGGTTAATACCTTGACTTATTCGAGCCATTACCTTGTCGTTAATCTCCTTCTGAAGATCTTTATTCTCTCGCAAGATTGCGAGGACAGCCTCTCTTCCCTGAGCAAGCTTCTTATCGTTATAGCTGAACCATGAGCCCGACTTCTTGATTATCTCCAAATCGGTTGCGATGTCACAAATCTCAGCAACACGTGATATGCCCTCGCCATAGCGAATCTCAAACTCAGCCTTACGGAAAGGAGGCGCTACCTTATTCTTTACAACCTTCACTGACGCAAGTGATGCGACAGCCTCTTCTCCATCTTTAATAGGAAGTCCCTTCTTTCGTATCTCAATACGCACCGATGAGTAGAACTTAAGAGCATTACCACCTGTCGTTGTCTCTGGATTGCCAAACATGACACCAATTTTTTCACGCAACTGATTGATGAAAATACATGTTGTCTGAGTCTTATTAATAGATGCCGTAAGCTTACGAAGAGCCTGCGACATCAAACGAGCCTGAAGTCCGACCTTATTATCACCCATATCACCCTCTATCTCAGCTTTTGGGGTCAAAGCTGCAACTGAATCGATAACAATAATATCAATCGCAGATGACCGTATCAATTGATCCGCAATCTCAAGAGCCTGCTCACCATTATCTGGTTGCGAGATTAGAAGCTCTGACATATCGACCCCAAGTTTCTCAGCGTAGAAACGGTCGAAGGCATGCTCAGCATCGATGAAAGCAGCTGTTCCTCCAAGTTTCTGAGCTTCCGCTATAGCGTGGATAGCCAGGGTTGTCTTACCAGATGATTCAGGACCATATATCTCAATAATACGACCCCTCGGATAACCTCCGACTCCAAGAGCAATATCGAGTCCAAGAGAGCCTGTTGGAATCACTGGCACCCTGTCGACATTCTGCTCACTCATCTTCATGATAGTGCCTTTACCAAAGGTCTTATCTATCTTGTCCATAGTTAACTTAAGCGCTAAGAGCTTAGCTGCTTTTTCATCTGTCGGTTGAGACGATTGATTTGCCATAGTATTAAATTTAGATTTGATAAGTTATACATTGACTTGCTGAATCATTTTACTGTCAGCAAGAAATAATTTTTCTTGCCCTTCTGAATCAGAATATACTTATTCTGCAATAGGAATGATGAGTCTACTATTGCCTCTGGATTTTCAATCTTCTTTTTGTTGATTTGGAGTCCTGCAATATTTCGACGAAGGTCTCCTTTCGACGGGTATACTGGAGCAACAGCTGTCAGAAGCTCTGCAACAGGTATTCCACTGATTACACATGACCCTGGAATATCAAATCTCTCTACTCCCTCAAAAACTGAAAGAATAGTCTTCTCGTCCATAGCCTGAAGCTGCTCTGTTGTGCCTTTGCCAAACAATAATTGTGATGCACTGATTGAGGTGTTAAGAGACTCTTCTCCATGAACCATAATTGTTATCTGTTCTGCAAGCTTCTTTTGTATCACGCGCTGAGAAGGATCTGCTGATTGCTGTTCTTCGAGTTCTGCAATCTCCTCCTTGCTGAGCATTGTGAAAATCTTTATATATCGGGCAGCATCCTCGTCACTTGTGTTAAGCCAGAACTGATAGAACTTATATGGACTTGTCTTCTCTGGGTCCAACCAAACATTTCCGCCCTCTGTCTTTCCAAACTTTGTGCCATCGGCCTTGGTAAGAAGTGGACATGTCATTGCAAATGCCTCGCCATTATTCTTCCGTCTGATAAGTTCAGTTCCTGTGGTAATATTTCCCCACTGGTCAGAGCCTCCTAACTGCAGCTTGCAATTATAGTGTTCATTAAGATAGAGAAAGTCATAACCCTGAACGAGTTGATATGAAAACTCTGTAAACGACATACCCTCACGACTATCAGAACTGAGGCGTTTCTTCACTGAATCCTTCGCCATCATATAATTCACTGTGATATGCTTGCCAATATCACGAATAAATGAAAGGAACGAGAAATCCTTCATCCAATCGTAGTTATTAACCATAACGGCAGCATTAGGCGCATCGCTCTTGAAATCCAAAAAACGCTCAAGTTGCTTCTTTATTCCCGCTTGATTCTTTGCTAATGTTGATTCATCAAGAAGATTACGTTCCTGCGATTTCATTGATGGGTCGCCAATCATACCCGTCGCACCACCCACAAGTGCTATCGGCTTATGTCCCGCAGCCTGGAAATGTTTGAGAATCATCACCCCGACAAGATGACCGATATGTAATGAATCTGCAGTAGGATCAATTCCAAGATAAGCGGTTGTCATCTCCTTTTGGAGTTGCTCTTCAGTACCTGGCATGATATTATGGAGCATGCCTCTCCACTTCAATTCTTCAACAAAATTCATCGAATGATACTATTGTATTTAAGTACTTTACTTTTAAATCTTTGTGAAAAGATACAATACGGCAAAGATAATATTTTATTCTGAATAACGCACCTTACAGATTCTGATATTTGGCGTCAACGATATACCAAATCCGTAGCTGTAGTCAAATTGTGAAACATCGACATCATGGTATGCTTTAAAGTTGAGTGAGAACCGTACCGCCTTACTGATTGAATGTTGCAAACCAAGGTGTATCTTCAAGATATTTCTTTCTGGTGTATAAAGATTCTGATAATTACTGAGTGACATCAGAAGTGGCATTCCATGTAATGCAAAATAATCTTTGGAATGCCAATATGCTATGTCGAGCACAAGGTGCTGCATAGTCACATTGATATCAGGTTCCAATGCCCATCCACTACTAAAGGGACGAACGTCACCACCTGTCATTGCATCAAAAAACAAATAGTCCACACCTACACTGAACGACTTCAAAAAACGCCTTGTCACAACTCTTTTTGCTTCCGCTCCTATTTGCATATTCATTAGACTCTGCATTGGCTCTTCAAAATCGCTTATCTGTCCGCCTATATGCGAAAATGTGACACGGAAAGGCATATGTAACTGCCATCTCTCTGATTTGTTATATAACGGCTTGTAATCAACCCTAATCCCAGCCATAAAGCGCTCTGGAATAGTGTCACCCCGTTTTATGAAAGCCTGCCAATCAAGCCATACCTCTCCTGAAAGAATCCCATCTTGCGTTGTTCTAAGACGTACTCCGGTTTCTGGCCTCCCTGTAAAGGCTCGCTCCTCATCAAGAATAGCCTCATGGGTCCTATGATGAACACTACCATCTATAATCCCTATATGCAGATTAAATCGCTTATTCATCTGCCACTGGATATTAACAATTGGATATACCTTATCCGCTCTGTTTGTCCCTCCATACTGAAGCATTTGCAGACCTGCTTCCAGCCTTACCTCACGACATACTTGGTATACTAACGTCGGGCGAAACCAATATCCTGGAAGTGTGTATCCCTCAGCATACTCGCCAAAATATTCGTTGTTTTTAAAGAATGATACATTCTGTATCCTCAAATTCAGGTCACCATTCGCTACTGTATCTATTGGTGTCGACTCCAACGGTGCAAGCAAATAGAGCTCCTGCGCCCTGACAGGAGTAATAAAGAGCAATAAGCAAAATATAGAGATTATTGATAATCCTATTCTCATACTATTGATGTGCGAATACCTTCTTTAGAAGTGTTGTTGTACGTGCAGATGCTTGTGTGCGAATCTTCTTCTCCTGCTCTCCGACCTTGTAGTACAGACCATCTACCGCCTTATCTGTCAGATAGTCTGATAAATCTGTCTTTACGACCTTAAAGCCTGCAATCTTTCCAGCGGCTGAACCAGCTATTACATTCCATTTCGATGTAAGGGCATCCCATGACGACTGAGCAGAGACGTCACCAACCAGTTTCTTCTGTATCGACTTGTTTATATAACCCGCAAACAAGCTCTTCAACGACGCCTTTGTCTTTCCCTTGAAATAGGACGTAGCCGCCGTTTTATCTCCTTTTAGAATCTTCTTAGCATCGTCTATGGTCATGCTTGTTATGGCATTTGCAAAAATGGGCACCGTCTCTGCCACTGCATCAGTTGCTGCAGCATTTATACTTTTTATCACATTATCGACCAGTTTTGAGCCCCCTGGTATCTTGCTGATGTTTGCTACGATAACAGACGCCTCTTCTGGCAATCCTATCTTACATACTAAATCGTTATAATAGCCATTTTTAGCTGATAATTGTTGTACTCCCAACTTTACACCTATGTTAAGAGCCTCTTTCAATCCAGCTGTTATCTCACCCGTACTGAGAGCTTGTGCTACTGTACCTACGCTACCTAATTGAGATGACATTTTCGTCATTTCAGAACAAGAAGATGTCAATAATCCCGCAGAAATGATAGTACTTGCGGCAAATATCGATAAATACTTTAGTTTCATGGTAATTGATTATAAGTCGGTTTAAAGAAGACAGGTCAATCCATAAAATGGACTGACCTGTATATTAATTCTATATTTATCTGAGTAGGTAAGGCAGACCTCTGTGACGGTTCTTAAGAGCGATACCCGTTCCTATAGCCACTGAGAGCAGCGGTGTTTCTGCAACATGGAATGGTATATTAATCTTATCTGTCAGTCGCTTGTCAAGACCTCTCAACAACGCTCCACCTCCAGTAAGGTAGATACCATTGCTTACAATATCAGCATACAATTCAGGAGGTGTCTGTTCGAGGGCAGCCAATACTGCTGTCTCTATCTTCGATACCGACTTTTCAAGTGCATGTGATATCTCCTGATATGAGACAGGAACCTCTATTGGAAGTGCAGTCATCTGATTCGGTCCACGTACGATGAAGTCATCAGGTGGCGTCTCCAGTTCAGGAAGAGCCGAACCAACACGAATCTTAATCTCCTCAGCTGTTCTTACTCCAACCTTTATATTATGCTGGCGTCGCATATATTCGATGATATCCTCTGTCAACTCATTTCCGGCAATTCGTATACTCTTATTTGTAACGATACCACCAAGCGATATGACAGCAATCTCTGTTGTACCACCACCTATATCGACAATCATATTACCTTGTGGTGCTTCAACATCAAGTCCAATACCAATTGCTGCAGCCATAGGTTCGTATATCATATATACTTCACGTCCGCCTGCATGCTCAGCTGAATCTCGCACCGCACGAAGCTCGACCTCAGTTGAACCAGATGGAACACAAATGACCATTGTGAGTGATGGGCTGAAGAATTTGGGTTGTGGCAAAAGCTTTATCATGCCTCTAATCATCTTCTCAGCAGCATTAAAATCAGCTATCACACCATCGAGGAGAGGACGAACAGTCTTTATCTCATCATGCTCCTTACCCTCCATCTCACGTGCCTTCTTACCGATGGCTATTGCCTGATCATTATGCCGGTCAAGAGCCACGATTGATGGTTCGTTGACTGCAACCTTCCCATTATGTATGATGATGGTGTTGGCAGTTCCGAGGTCCATTGCCAACTCCTGCGACAGGAATGAAAATAGTCCCATAACAATCTCCTTTTATTAATGCTTAAAATGACGTATTCCACTAAATACAAGCGCAAGATTGTTCTTCGTGCAATACTCAATAGTCTCGTTATCTCTGATAGACCCTCCAGGCTCTATAACCGCTTCTATTCCCTCCTTATGTGCCATTTCGACACAGTCACCAAAGGGGAAGAATGCATCACTTGCCATAACAGCGCCCTTCAGACTAAAGTTGAAAGCCTTAGCCTTTTCGATAGCATGACGCAATGAGTCGACACGCGATGTTTGTCCCGTTCCGCTACCAAAGAGCTGCTTGTTTTTAGCAAGAACAATTGCATTACTCTTGGTGTGCTTAACAATCTTGTTTGCGAAGATAAGATCATCAATCTCTGCCTGAGTTGCCTTGCGTCCGCCCATATCTTGGAGCATCGACGGGTCTTCTGTCTTCAAGTCTCTATCCTGTACCAATATACCATTGAGGCAAGAACGAACCGTTCGAGGCGAAAGTGTTCTGCTCTTTTGCGCAAGTATTATTCTGTTCTTCTTCTGCTTCAGCACTTCGAGTGCTTGCTCTGAATATGCAGGAGCAATAACTACTTCGAAGAAGATTTTATTCATCTCCTCTGCTGTTTCAAGGTCTACTGATTTATTGCATACTACAACACCACCAAAAGCTGAAACGGGATCGCCTGCGAGAGCATCCTTCCAAGCTTCCAAGAGCGTCTGACGAGAAGCTAATCCGCATGCGTTATTGTGCTTGAGAATGGCAACTGTAGTCTCTTCAAACTCGTTAATAAGACCGTATGCTGAGTCAATATCAAGGAGGTTATTGTATGAAATCTCTTTCCCATGAAGCTGCTCAAACATAGAGTCGAAGTCTCCATAGAAGACACCTTTCTGATGAGGGTTCTCTCCGTAGCGGAGCGACATCTTCTCCTCTGCGCATACACGGAGCGCTGTATTGTCTTTATCGAAGTAACTGAAGATAGCACTGTCATAATGACTTGATACTGCAAACGCATCACGTGCAAAATCAAGTCGGTCCTCCTCCTCTGTAAATCCCTGCTTATTATAGAGCAAATCCTGCAACTTAGCATACTGAGCCTTAGAGGGAACAATCACTACATCTTTGTAATTCTTAGCTGCTGCTCTGATAAGAGATATACCTCCTATATCTATCTTTTCAATTATGTCATCATGAGATGCACCACTTGTTACAGTTTCCTCGAAAGGATATAAGTCAACAATAACAAGGTCAATATCAAGCATGTTATATTGACGCATCTGAACCAAATCAACAGAATTGTCTCTACGCCCAAGTATACCGCCAAAGATATTTGGGTGAAGTGTTTTTACGCGTCCACCTAAAATTGAAGGGTATCCTGTCAACTTCTCAACTGGTGTCACTTTTATACCAAGTCCTTCAATGAATGTTTGCGTCCCACCAGTTGAAATGATTTTAACGCCGAGTGAATCGAGCGTACGTACAATCTCATCAAGACCATCCTTGTAGAAGACGGAGATGAGAGCATTCTTGATTTGTTTTTTATTACTCATATTCCTGCAATTGCTTTAAGGTGCAAAAATACAAAAAGAATTAAGCAAATATAATCAGTTAGCAGAAAAAGTTTTATAACAAAAATCCCCGTCATGAAAATGACGAGGATTAGATAATAAGGGGCGGCTACCTACTCTC